>NZ_JAQLOJ010000016.1:0-37086 GCF_057808485.1 Acholeplasma sp. ORD1043
TTAATTAAAAGAGAATTCAATCAAGAATTCTCTTTTTTCTTATCTATGAAGTAAAATGTAATCCATTAATTTATCTGGTAAGAATCGCTTTGAAATGACGGCTAATTTTCCAAGTTTACCCATAACATATCTAGTTTTTGGATTTTTCTTTTTAATTGCTTTATATACTGCTTTAGCAACAACAACCGGGTCACTACCAATCTTTTTGTCTAAATAATCTCTTTTTGCATCACTTTTAACTTTATCAAACAAATCTTTATACGCTGTTTCTTGAGGTAATTTTTGAGAATTATCATAAGTAATACCCATGAATTCAGTTTGAATTAATCCTGGTTCAATTAAAACAACTTTTATACCAAACTGTTTGACTTCTAAACGTAATGCATCTGAAAAACCTTCAACTGCAAACTTACTGGCATGATACCACCCACCTAGTAATGAAACAACTCTACCACCGATAGATGAGGTATTTATAATCTTACCTCTTTTTTGTTTGCGCATTATTGGTAGTACTAATTTTGTCATTTCAGCTAATCCAAATAGATTAACTTCAAATTGTGCTTTAGCATCGCTTTCACTAATGTCTTCTATCGGCCCAAATAGCCCATATCCAGCGTTATTATATAAAACATCTATTCTACCTTCTCTTTGATAAATAGTGTCTATAGCAGCCATTCTTGAGTATTTATCAGTGACATCACAAACTATGATATCAACACCATAAGGTAAAAGCTCTTTTAATTTATCCAGTCTTCTAGCTAGTGCATATACTTTAAAACCTTTATCTGCTAAATATATTGCTGATGCTTTGCCAATCCCGGAGCTAGCACCAGTAATTACAACTACTTCTTTCTCCATAATCTCCCCTGCCTTTACTACTATTGTAACAAAAAAGGAGCTAGGCTCCTTATTTATTAAATCTCTTTGATGGTTTAGTTCCTGCCATTTGTTCTAAAACGTTAATTAGAATTGATCCAACGCCATTTCCTAATAACATAACAACAAACGCTAATAAGACTTCCCAAGTGAATGATCCAGATACCACGAAGTAATATGCGTTAGCGATACTGTGCTCTACACCTAAGAAAATGAATAATACAACAGCGAAGATGTTTAATACAACTTTTGCAACATCATTTGGTACGCGTTTATATCCTTCAACACCCATGTACATTAAGAATCCACAAATGATTGCTTTTGCAAAGATGCTATATAGTGGTGCTTCTAATTTACCTTCTACAATATGAACTGCGTTATCAATGATTGTAGTAAAACCAGCCATATGTACTAATAGTGCGAAGAATGAAAGTCCTAATAAGTTACCAATTACAATATAGAGTAAATCTAATAAATAACTTGGTTTTTCATCCGGAATATATGCAACACGACCTGTGAATAATTTAAAGTCAAAAGTTACAATTGATAATAACCCGAATCCGAATAAGAAAGCTCCTAAAACCATGTTTGTATTTTTAAGTGCTAAGTAAGTAGATGCAACAATCCCTACGATGATTCCTGATAGGGTTGCTGATAATATATATTTGAGTGTTCTGTTCATAATGCCGTCCTTTTCTTTACCATGTTTTATTATATAAAAAAGAAAGGATTTTGCAACCAAAGTTATAACTTTTTATTTCTTTTTTTTAACAGGCACTTTTAAGTGCGGCAAAATCGCATCTATCACATTTTTTACTAATATTTTGTCATCAATATCTAAAACATAATGTAGTTTAGCACCATCATATGGAAATCCTTGTTCTGCATTTTGCATCAATCCTTCAATTGAAGGATGTATTTTAACAAAAACTACATTATCACATACTAAAAATGTCGGCTTTTCATCAACATATACCATGTATTCTCCAAACATTTTCTTGTATCTTACAAAATAAGGTTCTTCTATTTGATTTAATACATAATCGATATAATTAAAACTAGTTGACATCAATAATTACCTCTAATTTCATTTTACACAATTGATTGTAAATAATTGATGTTTTTGATAGAATAGTATGGAAATCTTAGAGGAAAACCAAATGATAAGAGCTAAACTTTACAATAAAACTGAATATGCTGACTTAAACAGAGAACTATACGAAAATAAATCAGTTATTCGATTAAATAAATACATTTCTGAATCAGGGGTTGCATCCAGAAGAGAAGCTGACCGAATGATTGAAGTTGGTCGTATCAAAGTTAATGATGAAGTTGCAGTTGTTGGTACTCAAATCAAATCAGATGACATCGTTACTTTAGATGGTAAAGTGATTAAACCTAAGCGTACTAAAATTTACCTTGCACTCAATAAACCTTCTGGTATTGTATCAACAACAGATACTGCAATTGAAGGAAATATGACAACCTTCATGGATTATAAAGAAAAAATCTTCCCAATAGGAAGACTTGATAAAGAAACGACAGGTTTGATTCTTCTAACTAATGATGGTGATATCGTGAATAAAATCTTACGTGTTGAAAACGGTCATGATAAAGAGTATATTGTTGAAGTTAATAAAGACATAACCGATGATTTTATTGAACAGATGACTAAAGGTGTGATGATCTATAATCCAGTAACTCATCAAAATCAAAGAACACTTCCTGCTGATATCACACAAATTGCTAATCGTAAGTTTAAATTAATCATACGACAAGGTCTAAACAGACAAATCAGAAGAATGTGTGATGCATTAGGTTATAAAGTTGAAAGTCTTCAAAGAATCAGAATTATGCATATCAATTTAGGGGATCTACCAATTGGTTATTATAGATACCTTACACAATTTGAAATTGAAAAACTTAACGAATTAATGAAGTAATTAGAAAGGTACTTTCGAAGTGAAAGTTACCTTTTTATTTTCTCTAAAATGGGTGAATGCAATCGATTTAAAATGTAACATCAGACGAATGTACTTAGCTTTTCCATAGATTGGGTCACCAATAACCGGATGATTAATTGATGCTAAATGAGCTCTTATTTGGTGTGTTCTTCCACTTTCAATCGATACTTCTAATATCGTGCCTTGATTATTATAAGTTTTAACCTCATAATGTGTAACAGCTGGTTTTCCTTTTGATGAAATAACCATCATTTTGTTTGATTTATCCATTTCAAGTGGTTTATTAATTGTACCCTTTGAAGGCATTACTTGACCTAAAACTAAAGCTTCATATACTTTATGTATGGCTTTGGATTCAAATTGATGTGATAGATATGCAAGTGCAACAAAATGCTTAGCATATAAAACTAATCCAGAAGTGGCTTTATCAATTCGATGAACTGGTAAAACCGGATGGAAATAACCTTTATTGACAAAATAATTAGCTACTCTACTGTTTAATGTGTCAACCTCGTTGCCATCTGTATGAACGAGTAAGTCAATTGGTTTTTCCACAACAAAAAAATCATCATCTTCATAAATAATGTCAATTGTCTCATCAGTTAATACTTGGTTTTTGTCTTCTTCTAAAATAAAAGTGATTTCATCATTAGTTTTTAGGCGATATTCTGAGTTTGTTGGTTTATCGCCAACTAAAATTCTTTTATTAGAAGAATAGTTATAAATTACTGGTTTACCAACATACAATGATTGTAAATATTCTCTGATTGATTTACCAACAAAATCAGCATTTGGTTTTAATTTTAAATAGAACATATTTAATCCTTATTTTCTTTATAATATTTTTTTGTAGCATGTTCGATATGAGTTAATAAAAATTCAATGGCTTCCTTTGCAATTGTTGAATTGCCACCAATGGTATCAAAAGCGTGAAAACCACCATCAAATACTTTAAAATCAACTGGAACATTTGCTTTTTCTAATGCCGAAACATAAGCTTTTGTTTCATCCAAAAACGGCTCTACTGAACCAACATAGGTTAAACAAGGCGGTAAACTTTCGAAATTTTCAGCTCTTGCTGGAGCTGCATATACAGGAACTTTATTACTTCCAAAAAGATCACCCAAATAAAGTTTCCAACCTTCATAATTTGATCTTGAATTCCAAATTGGATCCAACAAATTATCCTTAGCAGATTCAGTAATCATTCGATCATCTATCATTGGATACAAAGGAATTTGATATGCAATACTAACCTCACCTTTATCTCTTGCCATATGAGTAATTGCCGCAGTTAAGCCACCACCAGCTGATTCTCCTCCTACCATGATTTGATTGATGTTTATCATGTATTCTTTACCATATTCCTTGACCCATTTTAATGTCGTATAACAATCATCGATTGCAGCAGGATATGGTTTTTCAACAGATAAGCGGTAATCTGGTGAAATGATTACACAACCAGTTCTATCAATTATCTTTTTAAATAATTTTTCATTCATTTCAGGTGTTCCCATACCGTACCCACCTCCATGAAACCAAACCAAACCTGCTGCACTTGGTTTTCTTAATATTGGAGCATAAATAGTAATTCTTAAATCAGTTCCATCTGGTCTTTTTATGTATCGTTGCTCATAATAAAGTTTTGACTTACATTTACCCTTTAGCGTGGATAAAAAAGTGTTCGCAAGTTGAACAGTATTCACTTTAAACGATGGCAAGAAAAACTTGATAAATATAGCACTTATGCGGAGTTCTTTATGAATCGTTGGTTCATTTTCCTGTTTCATGCATACCTCATCTTTATTTATGATAAGCTTACATAACCTCGATAAGCTCTAGAAGCATAATAACTTTCAGCACCATTATGGTAAGTGAAAACATGATCATATCTTCTATCGCAGAAGATTGCACCACCTAGTGATCTAATTGGTTCAGGTGTTAACACCCAAGTAGAAGTCTTTAAATCAAATGGTTCGATTGTTTGAAGTTTTCGATATTCTATTTCATTTAAGATTATAACGCCTATTTCTTTAGCATGTTCTAATGCTGAGGTTAATGGTTTAAACTCTTTTCTAGATTCCCATGCTAACCTATCATAACAAAAACTACGTCTGTTTTTGGGGGTTTCTTTTGAACAATCAACAAAGGTAAATTTATTATCTTCAAAAAGACGTGTAACTAAATCTGGTTCACCACCAGTTTCTTCCATATTGTAGATTACTTCTAGGACGCGTTCATTTTGATGAAGTCTTTTCTCTACTTCATCCCATGAAACTCCAGGATGTCTATACATATGTTTAGTAAAACGATCTTTTAAAGTTTTTAATAAATTTTCTTTATTCATCTGTTTCATTTAACCTCTTTTAAAATTTATAAAGTATTACCTTTTGTAAATATTATAACATTCTTAACTAGTTTACTTTGTTTTACAGTGCAGCAAATAGATTATATAATGTTTGTATGTAGTACTAAAGGAGGTTTCCTTAAGCCAAAATCACAATTTGTTGAAAATTGGGAAATCACGCACTATAAGAAACAAGCGAACAAAGTTTATACCTCAGCCTTAGTATTAATCACTATATTAAATCTAATATTCTTATTTTTTGAAAGTTATGTTTTTGTTTTAGTTAACTTTATATCAATAATTTCATGTATGATATGTTTATTCATCAATAAAAAAGAAATGTATGGCACAGCTTCATTTATATTTATAACTTCTTCTAGTCTAGTCACTTCATTTCATTCAATCTATTTCGGATTCTTATCAAGTTTTCTTTCATATGCTTTTTTAATGACAAGTTTAACAATCTTTACAAACTGGCGTCGATTATTTAAATTTTATATGAAGTTATTCATTGGTGCAATGTATATTATCAGTGGTATTTTAACTTACCAAGTAGGTCCATTGAAAGAAATTAATATAATTGCTCAATATACTTTTTTCGTAATTAATATGTCGTTTGTAATGGCAACTGTTGCAAGAAACGTGGCTTTCTTCTTTAATACAACCAAAGAAGCACATGAAAAATTAGCAGAACTTGCCACAACAGACTTTTTAACTGAACTACCAAATCGCACAAGTTTAATTTACAAATACGAGAAAACTTTGCATGAAAAACAAACTGGTATTGGATTTATGATGATTGATACCGATGATTTTAAAATGATTAATGATAATTATGGTCATATCATCGGAGATAATATATTAAAAGAAATTGCTAATGCATTTAAAAGAATCAAAGAACCAAATCATTTTATTGGTAGCTATGGTGGCGAAGAATTTATCTATATGATTGAATCAAACGATTATAATGAAGTTTTAGAAATTGCTGATCATTTACTCTATGAAGCAAAATCAGAAGTGAAAAATAAAATCGTTTCAAAGGTCATTGGCCTTTAAACGATTTTATTCTTTCAATATTTTATATTTAAATTAGATAATAATCTCTAACACGAATAAGCTTAAGATAAGTGATGCAACACCTAAAACAAATAATGTTTTAAAGTATTTTCCCATGCTAATTTTGATTTCATGTTGTTTTAATAAGTCATACCACATTAAACCTGCCAATGCCCCAAACGGAGTTAATAATACACCTAAATTTGCACCGATAATACTGGCATATGTTACTTTTGTAACAAGTAATGTTGGAACTTCTTCAATAACTAATTGAATAAACATTGTCATAGGTAAATTATTCATTACATTAGCTAGTAAAAATGATGATATTCCATAACCATATACTGGATCAAAATTGTTTAAGAAATTAAAGACTTGAATATGGAAACCACTTTGTTTAACACTATCTACTAAAACATACATACCAAGGATCATTGGTATAAAAGTCCATGGTGCTTTTTTTAATGTTACCGTAATTAAGTTTTGAGAATTTTTTTGGACCTTATTGATGATAAATGTTATAACGAGTAGTGACTTTGCTGCAACAATTGTAATTAGCCACATTTCAAGATCTATTAAATTAGAGAGTGTTAATAAAACTAAAGTTAAACCTAAATGAGAAAGTCCTAGTATCATTTTTAACTTATTAACTTCAAAATTAGAATCAACTGGTACTTCAATCGGTTTCTTTAAATCTTTTCTAAAAATAAACCATAATATTAAGTAACTAGTTAAACCTGTTACAATACCTGGTATAATCATCACTTTCATATAGTCTAAGAATGAAATATTCTGATTTGTTGCAAGATATACATTTGTTGGATTACCAACAATTAAGATTAAACTAAATGTATTTGCAAACACTAATACTGCAAATAAATAAGGTAATGGATTAATTTTTGCATGTCTACAAAAATAAATAATAATTGGTATAAACGTTAATATAATGACGTCATTACTAACAAAAATAGTTAATACAGAGACTAAAATTGAAAAGAATAAAAATACTTTATTTTGATCATTTTTAACTTTCTTCAAAACCCAAAAAGCTACCTTTTGGAAAAAACCAATTTCATTTAAATAAATCGATAAAATGGTCATCGAGATAAAGAAAGTCACTAGTTTAATTGGATTCATTTCTGAATCTTTGAAGATTGATTGCAAAAGATTATTAAGATCCATATTAGTTGTAAATAATGCAACTATTGCACCTAATACAATAACAACCCAATAAGTTTCTACTTCTTTTTTAAATACTCTAAGTTTAGGAAAAAACATCAATGATAACATCATAATAATGACTGTAGTTGTAAAGACAATTAACGCCATAAATATACCTCTTTTGCATGCTCAAAATGATATTAGCACTTTTATAAATTTTCAGCAATACAACTTACTTATAAAGTATCTTTTTTATAATAAAAACAACCATCGCTGGTTGTTCCTATAAATTAATTTATTTACTTTTACATAGTTTTTTTGTTGTATTTTTAAGTAAATAGAACTTTTTTAATCAAATAAACCAATGTAATCATTTAATGGTTTTTGGCTTTACTTGTTCTAATGCATATTTATGAATCCAACTTTGAGGAAATAAAATTCTATTTGCATATGCATAACGAATCAATTGTCCATGGTGCATAGCTTCATGTTCAATTAATTCCATTAACATATCTTCACTTTTATCTGGATGAAGCATTAATAAATCTTCAACCATTTTAGCAGTTTCTACTAGTTTTTGATTGACTTTATCTTTGTCATATATTTCATTTAATGAGCAGTTAAATCCAACCCATTTACCCGTTACGTATGCATTCATATAGGATTCTCTAGCACCGATAATACACCACGCTTGTGATCCAACCGTGTTTGATGGCAATCCATTGAGTTTAGATTTTAATTCAAGAACATTCATATGTTTGAAAAACTCATTTGTTTCTTTAATTACTTTAAATAATCGATTCTTTATAGTTTCATTTATCATAATTTACCTCATTTTTAAACTTTCTACTATTTTAAGGTTAAACTACAAAAAAATATCAATTGATTTTAATGAATTGCATATTACTGATTATAAACTACAAATTAAATACGTTATTTCTTATTACTCTCTATAATTGATGCGTCAATTTTTTTATTAATATCACTATATTGCTGCTTAAGTGTCACAATGATTCTATTATCAGCAAAATCATCCTCTATCGTTGGAATATATCTTTTATAGTCAACTTGAAAACCATAAGTGGATTTTTCTTGATATGCCCATACTGTTTGAGTCGATACTATTGAAAGAAAACCTAAAATTACAATCACAAGTAGAATCCGCATAATGTATATCGTAATCTTATTTGTGGCTTTATTACCATTTCTCATAGGCGAATCTCCTTTAATATGTTTTTTATTTAACTTTGATATCAACTTCTACACTAGTTGTCTTACCAATAAAACTTTTGGTTACCTCTATGATAAGGTTTTTTTGGAAATATGTAAGTCCAGTTGTTGTTCCGTGCTGAACAAGTAAAACTTTAATAATATTATCATCAACTTGCACTCCATCAATTGTTATTAGTGGAAACAACATCACGAATATTTTACTATGTCTCAATTATATGATTGAGTTTTATGGTATGCAAAGAGATTATGAAAAAGTAATTCAGATGTCACATTATGCCATTGAATCTGCCATGAAAAATAAATCATCCTACCTTTTAGTTGATTTCTATTACTTTCTCTCTCTTGCTTATTTTGCCATAGGTGACAATCTAAACTATAAGAAATCTTTGTTTAATTGTTACAATGCACTGCATCTTGAAAAGAATGATTCTAAAATCAAGATGTTTTATAAACTCATTGAAGAAGATTTTAATATTGATTTTGATAGTTTTATAGTTTCAAATATCAAAAAACCACGATAAATACTTCTCATCGTGGTTAATTATTCTGGTAAACTTGAACTATGAAATTAAGTAACGTAAATGCAACCAGAAAGAAAAGATAATACTATAACAGATAGAACAATCATCAATAGTCTATTTACAATATGAAACCTAAATATCTATACTTACCTTTCCTTCTTCAAAAGTCAATATAAAACTAGCTATCAATCTATCACTTTTTTTATAGTTAGTGTTTTTCATTCCAGTAATTGATATCGAATTTTCTGTATAAGTGAAATTAAAAGCATCAATTGTTTCATAAAACTCAATAAAATCATCAATGTCACTTTCCATCAAATCATAGTTCTGATTCTCATTAAAACTGTTTTCTGATGAGTCTAGAGGAATACTCATATTTAGTAAATAAATCGGAAATAATATATATTTTAAATCCTCTTCTCCTTGAAAAATTACTTTTGATTCCATGATGTAATACGTTCTACCACCACTATATGCTTGACTTGTAATAATATAGAAATGGTTAATATTGATTGATGTATTTGGAATTTGAATCAGTAGAGTATTGGTTCTAATATCACTCAAAGTGTATTCGTTATGCATGAAGATTTCAGATTTTATTTGAGAAATGGATTTACCACTATCAAATGTTGGACCACCATCAATTGAAGCTGAACCATAATTGATATACCTAACAGAATCGTTTAACTGCAAAAGAATCCTCGTATCACCAATTGCTGGATCTAGATATATTTTGTCTGAAGTCGTTGTTCCAGTTGATGGTGTCCATGGATAATAATCGCATCCAGATATTATGAGTGTTACAAGTATCACTATGATTATGCTAAAAATTCTTTTCATTGACTCTCCTTAATTAAAAGAAATAATATAAACTGCCTAATGCACCTGAGAAATTCACTTCAGGGTATTGTGTCCAACCATAATGTGCAACAAATGAAAATCCATAGGTAATACCTAAAAACTGCAAGGCAGTATATTGATAAACTACAAATGGTGACTTGTTTGGAATATATATCGATTTTCGATGTATTCTTTTTATAGGAATTGTTGATGCAGTTCCTTTTTCATTTTGCTGCAAAGGACATATTATGGAAAGCAAAATTAAACAGAAACTTATTACTTAAGATAAAGAGTATTCATATGGACTATCTATTTTAGCAAAGCTTTATGCTAAGAATCTTTTTACCGATAGTGAATACAATCAAATCAAGGAAATACTAAAACAGCATATGAGCATTGATTTAAATGATAAAAAAGCAACTTAAACACCATTGTTTACTTGCTATATATTGCTTTTAGAGTGATGTATATAGTAACCAAACAAGGAGTTAGATTATTCAACAAAAACAAGTAAAAGTGGTACAACCTAAAATTGAAATAAAGATTGATGCAATGACTAATGAGATTAGAAAAAAACGTCTTGGTGGTTATGTTAGAGTTTCAACTGATAGCGAAGATCAAAAAACATCATTTGAAGCACAATATGAGGAATACTACAATCGCATCAATAGTAACCCTGAATGGGAATTTGTCTTTCATCTGATACCTCCTGCATATACTTGTATTATAACAAAGTACAACTTTTTGGTATCAGTTCATGAAAATTTACATAAAATATGAATGGCTTTGTTAGGCTGTGTATTTCCTATTTTAAGGAAAGCAATACGATGTTTTCAACATGCGTAGAAAGGTGCAAATTGCTTGCCGATTTTCACATAATGGAGGCAAGTAACATAAATATTTTTAGTCATTATGCTTTTAAATGTAGGGAAGAAACATATTTCTGTTGAAAATTATAGATCATTCACTTACTATTACAGCATATGAATAACCTAATGCATATAGATACGCTTGTTTTGCATTTGCTTGACTTATGAATTCATATAAATGCGTTTGCACTAATCCATACACAACTACTACTGGTGGTGTTGATTTCCACAGATATTCTGCCGATAAAAATTCTTCAATATTAATTGATTAATGAATGAATCTAAAGTCTTTCAAATTAATACTTAAATAGTGGAATTTTATTCGTAATAATCATTTTTTTGGAATAATTATATTATATCCTACCATAATAGCGGATATTAATGCTAATAATCCACTGATATAACCACCAAAATATAGATACAAATCTGATGAATCCAGTCTAATGAATCTGAAACTATCTTCCACTACTCTATTATAATTTGCAAATTGTATTGGTAAAAAACATAATATTCCAACCAATAAAAATAAGATAAAAATCACTAATCTTGAATATGGAAAAACAATATCAAACAATTCAAGAATAAGAAGAATGATTCCAGCCAAACTAAATATTGGTATCAATAAAAGCACAAATGATAATCCAAATCCAGTAACGCTATTTGTAGAGTACTCAACAGATCCGATTGATGCTTGAAATCCAAAAATAAACTTCCATCCCACCAAACCACTTGGTGCGATACCAGGACTGGATATTACAATTTCAGAAAACATAAATACTACAACACTAATGAGGATTAGTACAATTGGTGTTGAAATATCTTTTATGATTTTTGAGATTTTTGTCATATTAACCCACCTATTCCCCATCATCCATTTCATAACCACACGATGCACAATAGATAGGCATTCCTGGAGCTTGGGCCAAACCTAAATGTGCTCTTAATACATAGTTTCCACATGAACAGTATGCTTTATGTTGCAATGATGAATAAAATGCATAATGGTCAGTATAAAGATGAGTGTGAGTTGTATGATATCCACATACTGTACAATCATTATTCGAGTTATAAGTATGTGTTGAAGTTTTCGAGTAACCACAAGCGGAACAATCTACCGTGTGTGTTGTTGAAGTATTTGAAATCACTGTTGCTGTTGATGAGCAATAAATATTAGCATTACAAATTGTGCATTTTTTATAATGTGAGGATGCTGTTCCATAATAAGTTGTTCCTAGAGTATGGTTAGAATGAACATACCCACAAGTGGAACAAGTACCAGAAACATAAGTATGATTGGTATGACTTACACCGCAATTTGTACAAATTCCATTAGTATAATTATGACCTTCATGTGATAAATATCTATTGCAAAAACCACAATACAAGTCGTGTAAATCTAAACCTTCCCAACAATCTAAATACATTCTTGATGTCGTTTCATGATCACAAGTTCTTTGCCCACAAATACATAAAGTACCATCTAAATCAGTTACATTTTTGTGCCAGGTATAGTTGTATGAATGTGAATGTGCAGTATCGACATCAAAATAAAATGCCTCATTTACAGTATATCCATTTATATGAATAGCAGTGCGTGGTGAACCATCATTGATTGTCATATTTCTCCACCCTGAGTGAGCAATGATACTGTCATCATCATAACGATATCCTACTACAGCATGATGTATCTCATCATTAACAATCGTAGTATCAGTTCCACTAATAGCAATATAAACTGGATTACCTGCGGTTATACCGGTTCTTGCCCAACTTGCTTTATCTGGAACAAATAAACCTTCCCAAAATCCTAGATAGTGTAATTCATAATCAATATCGGCAGCATCTAAATAATCTTCCGCTAAATCTTTAGCTTCTGCTAAATTCATACTGTTACCAGTATTCATATTTGCAATATTTGTTGCATGGAAATCATCCCATATTCCTGGCGACTCACTATAGATATTTGATACTAAATCTGAGTAGTCAGAACTACTACTAAAATTCCTACTTACTGTTACATCAAATGCTTCTGGAATGATATCATCATCAATCACAGAATCATAATAACTGAGCATCATTTCAACTGCTACAAAAGTACATGTACCTTCAAATTCTGGATGACCTGGCACACCTGCAACATTTCTTCCTATATTTCTTAAGTTTTCAAAGTAAAATGCATATTCTACTTCTGTGAAATCAGGCAAATCAGATGACATAATGTCATCAATTTCATGTTTATGAGCTGCATTTCTTTTATTTAAACCTGATTTTTCTGCTTCTGTTGAATTATGTTCTTTATTTACAGCAATGCTTTCTTTAATTTGATTTTCCATAGCAATTAATTTTTGTTTTTCATCGCTTCCTACTTTATTACCTGTTCCAAGATCAGTCAGTTCATTATTGACTTCAACATAATAATAAGTTGGTCCAATATATTTCTTATCTCCCATACTATTTCCAAATGGTGATGAGTCTTCAGCAGAATATTCAAGAAATATACCATTATCTCGATCGTATATTAGGTATCCGCTTTCAACACCTTCTGCTAAATAGAATCTTTCATATGAATTTAAACCATCCATTAATTGAACTGTAATCCTTTGATTACCTAATTTTTCTCTAGATAATTCAATCACTTTTTGGTAATCATTTTCATTATCTGTTGCATATACCACGCTTTGTGATAGAAACGCAACCAATAAAACCAGTAATACCAGTACATATGTTTTTTTCATTTTATTCTCCTTTTCTGAGGTAGAAAAATAAAACACCTCTTAAGTAAATCTACTTAATAAGGTGCTTGTACTTTTGTTTTTATTGCATTATTTTAAATGTTATTCAAATATTCATTAAATAGATCCAAATTAAACTCTTGAATTTGACTTTCATCATCTATATCAATTTGGACTTTAATATCATCTTCACTAAAAATCACATAATAGAATCTTGTAGATTGGTTATTATAACTATGATTATATGATAAAACAGTTTCACCATTGCTCTTTATTGAGATCGTCAACATTATTTCATTTGATGAGACAATATCAAATAACAGAAGATTAACGTAAGAATCCCCATCATCATATACTGCATAATAGATACTAATCTTTGTTAATTCACCTTCAATAAATATCATGGTTGAAATTGGACTATCAATATAATCAGTTACACCATTGATATCATCTAAATAGCTTTGGGCTGGAGTTAGATTTGTATCAATACCACTTTTGGGGAATTGTGTATCTAAATAAAATGCAATAGCAATCACGAGTATAATGATGGATAAAAATGCACTTGCCATAGATGGCCAAAATAAAACTGTTTTTTTCTTTGTTAATTGAACTTCTGTATTAAATTCCAGTTTTTGTTTTACTTTATTAAGTAGATTTTCATCATGTTTTTGTCTTATTGATTGATCTATACTTTTCATAATTTAATTCCATTCCTAACTTTTTCTATAGCTCTTTTATATTTACTAAGGATAGTATTTACGGGTTGTTTCTTAAACTTTGCGATATCCTTAAATTTTGTTTTTTTTAATAAATGCAATATTACGATTTCAGCAGTTTCCTTCTCTAATATACGATATATTTCATTAGTAATATAGTCTGATAACTCTTCTTCTTTCTTGTTGATTGCTTCATCTATAAGACGAAGTTCTTCACTCTCTTTATATTTCTCCAAGGCTTTTTTTTCTGATATGATCTTCCTAAGATGCATATTAGCCTTATTTTTTGCAATAGTTAAGCACCAATATTTAAAATTACCACCACGATAATTGGTACACTCATTAAAAATAGAAACGAATGTGTCCATCTGCAATTCTTCGGAAACATTAATATCATTGGTAATCTTATATATTACAGTAAAAATAAGAGTGGAATATGCGTACCATACTTCATTGAACGCCCATTCTTTCTTTTCTTGCAAAGCCTGTATTGTTTCCTTTAGTATCATGACAACTCCCTATTTTTCTTAATAAGTTGCATATCATTTATATTTTATTGCATTAATCTATATTTATTATCATTTTTTATCTACATTTAAAGGTCATTCACTTACTATTTCAACATGTGAACAACCCTATGCATATAAATTCATTGGTTGTGCATTTGCTTTACTTATAAATTCATATAAATGCATTTGCACTAATCCATACACAATGATTATAGGATGCATGGAAATTATTATATATTTAGTCAAACTATGCAACATTGTATAACTAAACATATTATGTTACTTCAATACAGACAAAAGGCGTTGAATATAGCCAATTGCGTTCGAAATTTAAAATTATTCATGGCTTTGTAAGGCTGTGAAATTTCTATTTTAGGGAAAGCAATACGATGTTTTCAACATGTGCAGTATATGTGAACATATCAACTGGTTGTACTTTATCAATCTTATAATATTTTAATAATTGTTTAACATCTCTAATTTGTGTTCTAGGATCACATGAAATGTATAAAATTTTATTTGGCATTAACTTTAGTACAGATTGAATAAATTTAAGTGAAGCACCTTCTCTAGTAGGGTCCATAATTAATAAATTCACTGGTTCTTGGAATTCTTCAATTAACTTTTCAACATCACCTAAAGCGAATGTTACATTTTTGACATCGTTAATTTTTTTGTTGTTAATTGCATCTTTAACAGCTGAATCATTAATTTCAAAACCATATACATGATGGGCTAACTTGCTTGCAAGTAATGTAATCGTACCAATACCTGAATAACAGTCAATAACTGTATCTTTAGGCGTAATATCCGCCATTTCTAGCGCTTTTTGATATAGGTTCATCATTTGGGCAGGATTGACTTGATAAAAGGCGCGAGGTGAAATTTGGAAGTTTAAATCGCCAATTTGATCTCTTATATATCCTGGACCATACCAAACTTTTTCTTCTTCAAGTAAAACAAATTTAGAGTCTTTACGATGAATATTTTGAACAATCGTTTTAATCTCAGGATGAAGTGCAATCAGTTCTCTAACAAATTCTTTATGATTTGGGAAAAGATTACCTTGAGTTGAAAATACAACCATAAATTCATCAAATACATATGATTTTCTAATCATAACGTGTTTAATAATGCCTTCACCACTTCTATCATGATAGGCTCTCATTTTAAATTTAATGAGTAGTTTTTCAATTGAATCAAAAATTCTATCAATCTTTGGGTGATGTAAAAAATGACCAAGTTGTGGTTTAACTGTTTTACTACCTTCTTCGAATAAACCCAATTGAATTTTAAAGTTTTTAGTCATTTTAATATTAACAGCAGATAAAACCGCTTTATGACGATAACCTTTTGGATTAGGGTTTGGAATAATTGGTAAAATATCTGTTTGGAATAAATCCTTAACCATTTGTTCTTTAAGTTTTAATTGTTCATCAACTTTCTTCTTTTCAAAGTCACTTGTTTTATATGATAAATGAACGTTTGTGTCGTTATAGTCTTTAAAATCTTTATTAAACTTAAAGTCTTTACGTTCTACTTTTTCAAATTCATTCTTATCTTTTTTGAAAGGTCTATCATTGAAAGATTTTGAAGAACGTTCTTCTCTAACAACTTTGTAACCTTTATTAGGTTTTTGATCTTTATACATGTGTTACTCTCTTTATGTCAACCCATCGAATTAAATATTCAGGATTAATGAATGGTTTTAATGGGTGTAATTTTTTTGTAAAATATAAACCTTCTGCAATGATAGATGCAACAACTACTGCTCCTAAATCATTAAAATGAGTATCATCATAAATGCCATCAGGATAATTAGGGTGTTCACCTTTGAATAATTGTAAGAATAATTTTCTTGAATCATCAAATCCTAAATACTCATAGAGTTGTTTTGTCTTTTTAAATGTATCAATAAATAAAACATCATTATATTTAGCGACTTTTCTTGCAACATATGGATAAATACCGACTGAGTATTTATTCACTTGATGATTGCCTCTAAAATAACGTCTAGATACTGATGATAGTATAATTGGGAAAGCTCCTTTTTTACGGGCTTCCTTAACCATAAACTCTAAGTTTCTTGGATAATTAAAAAGTGGATCAGCATAACGATTTGGGTCATCGATTTTTGAATCATTATGTCCAAATTGAATGATTAAAACATCATTTTCTTTTAAATCTTTTAAAACTGAATCAAAAAGTTTTTCAGTAATAAATGAATACGTTGATTTCCCGTTTACAGCATGATTAAAAATTTCTACATCCTCAGTTAAGAAAAGATGAATCTTTTCTCCCCAACCAGTCTCTGGTCTTTTTGATGGTAATTTGTTTGATGCAGTTGAATCCCCAACAATATGTAATCTCATTATTCTACTCTCCCGGCTAGTTTAATAAAGATCTTTTTATCATTATCGTAAGTTAAGTACTTAAATACTTGATCTTTAGTATACCAACCAGCAACAGCAACCTCGCTATCCTGTTTAGTAACTTTTGTATTCAGTGCTTTACCCAAAAAATAATATACATCTTTATAAACACCATTTGGCATTAGATATGTATTAACTTCCATTTTGTCAGAAACTAAATCAAACATAATTCCTGTTTCTTCTAAAACTTCTCTTTTGGCAGCATCTAAAATAGATTCATTCTTTTCTACATGTCCCTTTGGAAATGAAAAATGACTACCATTTTTATGTTGAATTAATAAATAAAGGGTTTGGTTTTCAGTTCTGGTGTATACAATCGCACCAGCAGATACTTCTTTAACCATAAATAATCACTCTTTTCTTTTGATTTCTCTGCTCTATTATAAACTAAAAGCGTCTAAAAGACGCTCATAATTCTTTGAACCAGTCAATTAAGTCTTTTAATACATTTTGTGGAAGCGAGTGACCGTAGTCATGCCAAACCATTCTAAGTTTGCCATTTTTTGCTTCAATAACTTCTTGTAACTTAATCATCTTTTCTTTTGTTGTGTATCGATCGTAAACTGAGGTTGAAATATAAATTGGTAGATTCTTTAGCTCAATAAAATCAATAAATGGGTTTACATAAACCGGAGCTAATAACATAACGGCTTTAAAGACTGATTGTCTTTGTTGAATGATTGCTTCTAACATGTTTGCACCATTAGAAAAACCAAGTCCATATATGTTAAAACCTTGTAAATTATGTTTTAAGATGAGTTCAGTAATCGTATTAGAAATTAACTCAATTTGTTCATCAATATTCTGATAATCAAAAGTTCCATCAGGAAATCTTACGAAGAATCTTAACATGCCTGATTCAACAACATTTCCTCTTAAAGATAAAATTGTTGCATCAGGGTCAACCATTTTTGCAATTGGTACTAAATCGTGTTCATCGGCACCAGTACCATGCAGTAAAACTAGAACATTCTGATTGGTACCTTGTTCAAAATAATACTGCATCATAAATCAGTCATATCAAGTGCTTGGTATCCTACCTTTTTAAGAATAGTTCCTAGCATTTCTTTTTCTTCTTTTGATAAAACATCAAAAAGTGATTTCATTGTTTCATAGTGTTTAGGAAAAATTTCGTCCGCCACTTTTTGTCCAGTTGGTGTTAATTCAACATAGAATGTTCTTTTATCATTTTGATCTTGAATTCTATCAATATATTTCTTTTCTTGAAGTTTATCAAGTACATATGTCATTGATGAATTTGCAATCAATACTTTTTGACACATACCTTGAACTGGTAAGCGTCCTTTATGATATAAAGCTTCCATTGCTGCAAATTCAGTATAGTTTAAACCATAGTTTAAAATATCTTTTTTTGCATAAGCTTCAATCGCTTGGAATGCTCTAAATAAAATTGTCATTGGTTTTAATTCTTCTTTATAGTTCATAACATCATTTCCCTTCAGAAATTATTGTAACATCAAAGGTTTTATTAGACTTTTCTAAATACATCTTAAGAATTATCTTTTTTCTTACGCTCTAATTTTACAAAATTATTATTTTGATCTTCAACTTGAACATTTTCTAAATTAGCTGCAATCGTTTTGGTAATATTTTCAATATATTGTCTTCTTAACTTATCACGATAAATCGTTTCTTCTTGTGTTAATCCTTCTGCTTTTGATTTTTTAGCCAATCGATTAATTTCACTTAATAAGTTTTGATGTGCTTCATATATTTTATATTCTTCTAAATTTTCATAAGAATAATCATTCAAATAAGAGATTTCATTTACAAATACTGGATATAAAGCTTGATGGATTGAATTCTCATATTTTTTAAATTTTTCTGGAATATAGAGCTCAGGGTTTAATGATTGAGGTGTTAGTTTTTCACCACGACTTGCTAGTTCAACCATAATACCACCTGGTTCTCTCATATAGATTGATTTAAAGAAATTTCTATCCTTTACTTCAGTAACTTCTAGTCCATGATCTAGTAAATAATCTCGCCAAATTTCTAAATCTTCATCAACAATAAATGCAATATGATGATATGTTCCTTTACCGTCTTTGCCTTCACCTATGGATAGTTTAGAAAGTTCAATATATTTACCAATTTCACTATCTAAACTTAATCTAATATTTAGTCCATCTTCTTGCTCATAATCTAATCTTAAGACTTCGGTAAAAAATTCATAGGTTGCTTTATAATCATAACTTTGTAAGAGCGCACCATATATTCCTTGTATTTGGGCATCTTTAGTCACACCGTTAAATTCAAATTCAGATGATTTTTCTAAATTAGTCTCTACAAGTTCAAGTGATAAACCATGACGATCTTTGAATGATACTCTTTCTTCATTAAATCTTTTAATGATATCAAATGGAATTCTAAACTGATTGAGTCTTTGCATCCAAAACTTTTTTGACCCTTTTGGAATTGATAAGATTGAGGAAACTACTTGTCCACTACCTACGATGCCTTCTTTATAACTCTTTTTCCATGGGAAATAAGTTAGTGCTGAGCCTAATTCATAATTTTGATTGGTGTAATATAAATGATAAATATTATACTGATCAAAGTTAACCGTTTTAATAGCCATTTTTAAAGATAATACACCAGAATAAAAGTCGACATTTTCTTGAGCATGACCACTAATTGCTGATATATGATGGATTCCTTTAACTTTCATTTTGTGTACCTCTTAACTTATTATAGTTACATTATATTTCGAATTCGAAATTATTGACAGCAATATACATTATTATCTTAAATTATGTTACAATTAAAAGTAGTTTTAAAAAGGTGTAAGATAATATCTTAAGAGGAAAATAAATGAAAAAAGTGGTCACTTTAGGTCCGGCTGGAACCTACTCAGAAATCGCCACCAAAAAACTTTTAAAAAAGCTTGAAATAGATGCTAAAATCATCTTTGAACCGAGTATTGATTTTTGTTTTGAAAGATTTAAAGAAAGTGATTTACTCGTTTTACCACTTGAGAATTCAATTGACGGATATATTCAACGAACACTTGATTTATTACACCAAAATACTGGTTACTATATTAGTAATGAACTCTCTATTCCAATTACCTTCTCACTCGTATCAAATGAAGTAAGTATGGAAGAAATTGAAACAGTTTATGTTCAATTCAAAACCCAAAACCAATGCTTAAATTTTTTACATAAGTATAAACATTTAAAGTTTATTATTACGGATTCTAACTCACAATCCTTAAATCTTCATTTAAAGAATACTAAAAAGTCTGCTGCTGTTATTCCAACCCATTTAGTGACTAATAAACATCAGCTTGTAATCAATAAAATTGAAGATGGCTTAATCAATCAAACTAGATTTGTTTTAATTGATAAAAAATTAGAGACCGTTGAAAAAGGTACAAATATTAAAGCTTTAATTGTACTTTCTCCAACCATCGATAAACCCGGTTTATTATATACTTTGTTAGGACATTTTGCTAAACAAAATATTAATCTTTCATCAATTATGTCACGACCTAAAAAAGATAAACTTGGAACTTATCACTTCTTTTTAGAACTCAATTTATCTAGTGATAATTTAGATGATTTATTATCTACATTAAGAAATTCAATAGATTTACAAATAAAATTATTAGGAGTTTACAGATGATATTAACAGACATCATGAAATTAGAAACATTTGAATCAAAAGTCTCTGGTGAAACTTTAAAGTATACAGTTTATATTCCAGAAGAAAAAAAAGATAAATATAAATTATTTATCTTCATGCACGGTGCCGGTGAACGTGGTGATGATGGACTAAAACCAATTGTTTATCATGCAAAAATTGCTAAAATGATTATCGAACATCCAGAATACGGTAAAGATACAATCATTATTGCACCACAAGTTCCAACAGATCAACGTTGGGTTCCACTTCAAGATATCTTTGATGGAACTTATAAATATAAAACAAATCCACTTCAACCTATTACATATACATTTAATGATTTCTTAGAAAATGAACTTTTCAAACGTTACCCAATTGATAAAAATTACATTTACATGGGTGGTATTTCAATGGGGGGCACAGGTATTATGGATTATATTACAAGATATCCTAATATGTTTGCAGCTGTGATTCCAATTTGCGGTACAGCTGATATGGATTCAGTAGAAATTTATAAGAAAACCCCTATGTGGATGTTCCATTCAAGTGATGATACAACAGTAAATTATGTTTCTTTCAAAAATGTTGCTGCTAAATTAAAAGAAATTGGTGCAGAAATTAATTATACTGAATATAATGATACCGGTCATCCTTCATGGCATCGAGCTTATGAAACTGAAGGTTTACTTGACTGGTTATACTCACATAAAAATAATAAATTATAAAAAAAGTGCTATGCAAGCACTTTTTTATTTCATGAAATCATATGGAGAAAGATTAGCTGTTGGATCTTCATCTTCTTCTTCAATCACTTGATTGTTCATGCCTTGAACTTCTAAAAGACGTGTCTTTAATTTAGTCAAACGTTTTTCTACTAACTGATTAGCAGCATACTTAAGTAAATTCATATCTCCTAATACAAGTAAGTATTGTTTAGCCCGTGTAATTGCTGTATAAATCAGTTCTTTCTTTAACATATGAAGATAACTTCTTATAATTGGTAAGAACACAATTTTATATTCAGAACCTTGAGATTTATGAATAGAAATAACATAAGCCAAGTTCAAGTTTTCTAAATCACTTTGTTCATAAAAGACAGTTGTTTCATCAAAATCAATTTGCATCATTAAAGTTTCTTTTTCTGTTTTAAAGATTTTTCTTATGACACCAATATCACCATTCATTACTTTTTTATCATTATCATTTAATAACTGAATGACTTTATCACCTTCATAATATGATTTATCACCATAAGTCATCTTTAAACCTTGACCAAATTTTGGATTGAAATGCTTTTGAATTTCTTGATTCATGATATCAATACCTAAGTCCCCTTTATATTGAGGAATTAAGACTTGAATATCATCAATTAAATCATAACCCTTATCAATCGCACCTTTAATTTGGTTTAAAATGACACGTTTAATGGATGAATTATCACCTTTATAAAAAATGACATCTTGATGTGAAATGAAGTCATCATCATCTAATCTTTGATTATTAATAGCTGATGCTAATTTAATAATATGTGAATCCTTAGCTTGTCTGTGAATTTCTTTTAATCTAATAACGGGCACTTGATTAGATGCGATTAAATCACCTAATACATTACCAGGTCCAACAGAAGGTAATTGGTCCTCATCACCAACAATAATAATTTGTGCTTCGTCTTCAATCGCATCAAAAAGTCTTCTTGCAAGGAAAATATCAATCATCGATGCTTCATCGATAATGATTAAATCTTGATGTAATGGTTCTTGAAATAAGTTCTTTCTAGATGATGCGAAATCAAATCCTAGATGAGAGTGAATCGTTCTTGCATCAAATGAAAGAATCTCTTTCATTCGTTTTGCTGCACGTCCTGTTGGTGCCATAAGCGCGATTTGCTCTTTAGCTTCTGGCGATTTAAGTTTTATTTTATAATAACTTGCATATAAGTTTAGAAGTCCATCAATTAATGTCGTTTTACCTGTACCAGGTCCACCAGTTATAATACTTAGAGGATTTTGCATCGCTTCTAAGATGGCTTGTTGTTGAAGTTCGGTATAATCAATACCTTTTTGAATTGAGATTTGTGAAAGTAAGAGTTTTAATAAATCAAGATTCAGGTTTTTCTTTGGCTGATTAATGAATCTTTTGATTGATTTTGCTATTTGATATTCGGTATCATAAATTTCTTTTAAGAAATAATTACCATCTTCTTCTTTAATTCGTTTTTCATCAATTAAGATATTAATTGCTTCATGATAGTCAATATCACTTGCTAATAATTTATCAGCTTTTTGTTTTAAATTATCGTAATCTAAATAAAGATCTCCTTCACCAAAAGCTGTATTTTCTAGTGTGTAAATAATTGCTGCTTTAATGGATCTAAAATCATTTTTAGATATCCCCATTTTTTCAGCAATATCTGCACTTTTAATAAATCCAATACCCTCGACTTCATACATTAAACGATATGGATCTTCTTCTAACTTTTCTAATGTTTCATGACCATATATTTTATATAGTTTTGATGCAACTTTATTTGTTAAACCGTAATCGAAGAGTGTAATAAATATTCTATGTTCTAATTCATTTTGAATTAAAGCTTTTCTTAATGAAACACGTTTGATAGGATTTAAAATTGGTGCTAAAACATCTGCATCTTCAATGATTAACTTAATAGCATCTTGGCCTAAAAGTTTAACAATTTTTTCAGCTGTCTTTGGTCCAATACCTGAAAAGTCATCAGAAGATAAGTATCTAATTAAACCTGATTCTGATACATCTTCTAATCGTTCATAACTTTCCACTTTAAACTGTTTACCATATTTTGGATGGGTTGTTATTTCACCGGTAAATTCATACAAAATCTCTTCATTTAATAAAGGAAAATAACCGACAACAGTTAATAGTTCCTTATTGTCGGTTTCAAGTTTAGCTATGACGTAACCATTTTCATCATTGCGATAAATATATGATTTTATATATCCTTTTACTTTTTCACTCATTAGCTGTAAAGTCTACGTTCTCCTTGTGAAAATACTTCATGAATAAAGCCTGAGCCTACACATGTTTCACCACTATAGATAGCACACACTTGTCCTGGTGTGACTGCACGAATCTTTTGTGGGTAGTCCACTCTTAATGTTGTGTCATCTAACCAAGTGACAATTACATCTTGGTCAGGTTGACGATATCTAAATTTAGCAGTAAATTTACCATTCTTTTTTTCACCACGCCAAATGACATCTGTAATAATTGCAGAGTCACTATACGCATATGGGTGTTCAAATCCTGGTTCAACATATAATGTGTTTGTTTTTAAATCTTTACCTACAACAAACCATGCATCTGTTGATTCTTGTGTACCACCGATTCCAAGGCCTTTTCTTTGACCTATCGTGTAGTTCATTAATCCATAATGTTGTTTCATATAAGTACCATCTAAACGTCTCATATCCCCTGGTTTAGCTGGTAAATAGTTTGATAAAAATTCATTAAAATGTCTTTCACCGATGAAACAAATACCAGTTGAATCCTTTTTAGTTGCAGTATAAAGACCTGCTTCTTCAGCAATCTTTCTTACCTCTGGTTTTGTTAAGTGACCAATTGGGAATAGGACATTTTTTAATTGTTCTGTACGAAGTTGTGATAAAAAGTAAGTTTGATCCTTATTATCATCAACTGCTCTAATTAAACGAGGTTCATTACCACTATGCTCTATTTTAGCATAGTGACCCATTGCAATATAATCAGGATTAAACTTAACAGAATAATCAACAAAGGCTTTGAATTTAATTTCATTATTACATAATACATCTGGGTTTGGTGTTCTATTTTTATTGTATTCACTAATAAAATATGAGAAAACACGATCCCAATATTCATGAATAAAGTCGACACGATATAGGGTAATACCTAAATGATCTGCCACTTTCTTAGCATCTTGATAATCTTTTTCTTGTTCACAGGTTTCATCATAGAGGGTTGGATTACCTCTAAAATCCATATTGGTTGCTGAATCCCAGTTACGCATAAACACTGCTTCTACATCATATCCTTGACGTAATAAAAGTAGTGCTGCAACTGATGAGTCAACACCTCCTGATAAACCTACTAATACTTTTTTCTTCTTTTCCATAATACTTACTTTCTTTTCATTTCACTAGGTAATCTTAATTCACCACGAGGTGATAAAGACACCTTTAACACTTTTGGTCCTTCAGGCATCACTTGACGTTTGAATTGTTGTGAGAAGAATCTATCAAAGAATCGGTTTGCATATTGATTTGCTTCTTCTCTTGTTAGATTAAATGTACGTTCAATAAGCCAAGTTATCTTATCTAACCCTGCACCACTCACTAAGAAGTGGTATAAAATGAAGTCATTGATTAAATATTTACCAATTGAATCTTCAGTTGATTGATTGTCTTTTAGTTCTGGTGAAATTGGACGTTCTAAAATATTTCGAAGTGTTGATGCAACATTTTTATACTCTGTTCTTGCATGATAATCAATTAACGCTTGAACTAAGGTTTTAGTTACACCAGCATTAACATTATACATAGACATGTGATCACCATTAAAAGTCATCCAACCTAATGCAATTTCACTCATGTCACCAGTTCCTAAAACGAAACCACCATGTTGATTTGCCAGGTTCATTAAATAAAGTGTTCTAATTCTAGCTTGAACATTCTCATATGTTACGTCTTTTGAACCATCGTGTACTAAACCTTCTAAATGAGTTTGAACATCTTTTTCAATTGGAACTTCAAGTGCGGTCACACCTAAACCTTCCATTAAGTTAATTGCATCACTTTTGGTTGCATTTGATGTGATTTTTGTTGGTAATGTAACTGCTACGATATCTTTTGGATTTCTACCTAAGCGTTTCATTGCTTGATGGGCAACAAGTAGTGCTAACGCACTATCCAGTCCACCTGAAATACCAACTACAATTTTGGCTGTTTTCATACTTCTTAATTTGCCAATTAAACCATTTATTTGAAGTTCATTAGCAAGTGCTAATTCCTTCTCATCTTTAGGGATAAAAGGTAATTGTTCTAAAGGTGTTTCAAATTTATAATCATTAGTCTCGTTAAAATAAACATCTATACGTGGCAATGATGTGTGTTGGTATAACTGTTCATCACGGAATGTCGCATCCATTCTTCTTTGATATCTAATTGCTTCAACATCAATATCAACGTACATGATTTCATCTAAATCAAATACGCTACTTTCTCTAACTAACGAACCTAAGCTTGCTGCAATCTTATGTGATGAAAAAATGACATCTGTAGTTGACTCATATGGACCAGATGATGTATATAAATATGCACCTTGATGTTTTCGTGATGACTCTAACACAGTATTTCTTCGAATCGTTGGTTTTTCAACATGCTCAGTAGATGCTGATAAGTTCAACATTAAGTGTGCACCAGCTAATGCGAGTTCATCTCCAGGTGTTTGAATCGCCCACATATCTTGACAAATTTCAACGCCAAATGAAATATCTGCTTTTTTATCATTAAAAATCATTCGTCCAAAAGGTACAGTTTGACCTAATACCTCAACTTCTTTAAAGTGTGTTTGGAACCCAGATTGGAACCAACGTTTTTCATAAAATTCTTTAGTATTCGGTAAGAAATATTTAGGAACAAATCCTAAAATCTTTTTATTTTGAATAACTGCTGCAACATTATATAAAACGTCTTGAACCTTAAGTGGTAATCCTAAAATGTAAACACCTTGATAGGTAGTTTTATTGATAATTGCATCCAATGCTTCAATCGTCTCATCGATATAAGTTTTTTGATAGAAAAGATCGCCTGATGTGTAGCCAGTTAAAGATAACTCAGGTAAAAGAGTTATGGATGCTTTTGAACTATTTAAAAGATTAACGATTGATTCAACATTAAGTTTTGGGTTTCCAACTGTAATTTTTGGGGTTGTAAGTGCGACTTTTAAATATCCATACTGTGTCATACATTTTCTCCTTGATATAAGTTATGTTCTAAAATATAATCTAAGACTTCTTTTCTTAAATCATTTTTAAAGCGATGAAACTCTCTTCTAATTCTTGATGATGAGATATCTGAATCAAAATAAAATTTATAATATGGGGTTTGAAATCTATCAAATATTGTGTAATCTGCCGGATAATCTCTTCGTGAAATGACAATAAAGCCAAACTCTCGTAAGAGCTTCTCATGATTTTTCCAAAGTTGCATTGTATTTAGGTGATCTGTTCCTAAACAAAAATAAATATCTTGATAAGTTTTCTTTAATTGATTTAATAACCAATAGGTACCATCAAAATCTTGTTTATTCTCTAAATCTGATATCAAAATATCCTGTTCACCTTGAAACATACGGTTTAACATACGATAACGGTGTAAAAAAGGTACTAAACCATGTTTCCAAGTATATGAATCACCTACTGGAACAATAATGACCTTTTCAACTTTAAATGATTTTTTTAGTTGTTTGACAATCTCATAATGAGCTATTGTCGGTGGATTAAACGTTCCACCATATACTAAAACCATAATTTCACCCTAATTTATTATAACATGCTTGTCAACTTTACTTATTAGTAAAGTATTTATGCTGAGATTTTTTATAAAACATAGAGAAATTTGTTATAAATAATGGTATAATTTATATAAATAAACAAAAGGGTAAATAAGTGTGCAAACAAATAATCAAAATGGGGTAGAACACGATTACAAAACAATCGAAGCTAAGCCCGTAAAACTTAAAAAAGATTACGTTTTTTTTATACAAAATCCGCTTTTTAAGATGGTTTCTTTTTTTGTTGTTTTATTGATGAAAGTACTTCTTTACTTCGGATATGGTAAGCTATTTAGACATGTTAAAGTTCACGGGAAAAAGAATTTAAAATACTTAAAGAAAGATCGCTTCGTATTAATTTCTAATCACATGCATGTCTTTGATGCTGTGTGGATTGGTACAGTTATTTTTCCTAAAAAACTATATGTAACAATGCTTCAATCTAATCTAGGTTTACCACTCATGGGACCAATCTTAAGAGTTGCTGGAGGTATACCAATTCCAGAAACTAAAGATCACATGGTGAGATTCTTAGGTGAACTTAAAACCGAACTTTCAAAAAAGACTCCAGTCCTTGTTATGCCAGAGGCAGCTATTAAACCATATCACGCAGGTATTAGAAAATTTTTAAGCGGTGCGTTTAGATTTGCAATTGATACAGATAGTAAAATACTACCAATCGTCTATACATATCGAAAACCTCGCAGTATATTTAAGTTTTTATTTAGAAAACCTTGGTTAGATATGCATATTCTAGAACCATTGGAACCAATCATTGGTGAAACAAAACAACAATCATTAACATTAACAAAAGATTATGTCCATAAACTCATGAGTGAACATTTCAATACACATTCTGAGATTAAGGAGGAAGGCTATGAAAAAGCCGGATCTTAAGAGCACAGGGAATCGCTTAACAAGCGCTAGAAAAGCACTTTTAGAAGTTTTAAGAAATCAACATTTAACTTTTAAAGAACTTCAGCGTGAGTTAGCAAAAAAGGGCTTTAACAATGTCTCTACCCTTTATAATAATTTAGATTTTTTTCTTGAAAACAATATGATTGTTGAGTTTAATATCGATGGTGTAAAATACTACGATTTAGGTATTGATAATCCACTTCATGAAGAAAACTCTCATCTACATCTTGCAACTAAAGATGATTATGGAAAAGTCACAATTAGTGAACTTGATTTTCCTGAAATATATGAAATGATTAAAGGACATCCCGTATTCAAAAACTATGATATTGAATATGTTAGAATCTTAATATCAGCTACTAAAAAGAAATCATGATTTTTCAGCCACTCTGAGTTTTGCGGAGTGGCTTCTTTTATTTTCTAATAACTCATTCTCAGTGGGTAATATAGCTTTTCTAGAGATTATAGAAAGTGGTGGTTTTGGTACATTTCTGATATCCACATTCTTAGGCAATTTAATTTTACTATGATCTTTCATAAAATGTTTTACTAGTTTATCTTCTAGTGAATGGAATGTGATACAAGATAATCTACCACCAGGATTTAAAAATTCTAATGATTGCTCTAAAACAGTATTTAATACTTCCAACTCTTGATTAACTTCAATACGTAATGCCTGAAATACACGTTTTGCAGAATGGCCTTTTGAATCACGATTAATGACATCTGTAATTTTCACTAAATCAAATGTAGTTTCAAGTGGACGCTTTTTAACAATCATTTTAGCAATTTGGTAAGCATTCTTCTCTTCACCATATTCTCTAAAAATCCTTGTTAAATCAAGTAAATCATATGTGTTTACCACATCTTTTGCAGTAAACTCTAATGTTCGATCCATTCTCATGTCAAGTTCGTGATCTTTAAGATATGAAAAACCTCTAGATTCATCATCTATTTGGAAACTTGATAATCCTAAATCCATTAAAATACCATCAACTTTGGTGACACCTAATTCTAATAGTTTAGCTTTCATATTCTTAAAATTTGAATGGATTATTGTTTTGTTCTTAAATTCTTTTAATCTTTCTTCTGCTCTACCGATAGCATATAAATCTTGATCAAATGCATATAGATGTCCTGTAGTAAGTCTTTTTAAAATTTCAAAAGAGTGACCACCGCCACCTAATGTTAAATCAACATAAATACCATCTGCTTTTATATTTAATCCTTCGATAGATTCATTTAATAATACTGAATAATGTGTCATATTTAACCTCTACACCTATTATACCAAAGAAAAAAGCACTTCATTCGTGCTCTTTCTTAAAAGGTTTATTTAGTTTCTTTATTTTTCTTTTCTAAAACTAATTGGCCTTTATAATATCCGCTGTTTGGTGTAACGCGGTGTGGTAATGTGAATTCACCAGTTTGTGGATCTACAACGATTGTTGGAGTCTTTAACTTATAGTGAGAACGACGACGACCTTTAGAACCTTTACTGTGTCTTCTAAAAATTGCACCCATGCAATTCACCTCCTCATTTGGTATCTTTTAAACTTTGGAATGCTGGATGTCCTTGACCTTTACTTTCATCGATAGGATCTACTGCATCCTCATCATAAACGAAAGGCTCCTTTTCTAGTAAGATCTCTGCAAAGATAAGCTCATCTAAATCGATTTCATTGGTCAATAGATAATCATATGTTTTTTCATCTTTCGAAAAGATGATTTCAGTATCAAATACTAGAGGGTAAGTTACTGGTTTTAGTGTTCTTGCGCATTTCTGTACAACAGTTAAATCTACTGTTAAATCCAATACAACTTCGTCGTATGAACGTTCAATAGTACCACTAACTTTAACATCCTTTAATCCGATTAAATCAGATGCATCATCAATTAGTGCATCTAAATTTAATATTTCTTCAATTGAGGTCTGTTTTTCAAGTTCTTTTACAATCAGTTTCATAGATTCACCTCAACTTGTTTTATTATATATAAAAGGCATATATAAGTCAATGCTTAAGCCAAAATTACACGTTTAAAAATACATCTTTTAATAAATCGATAATATCTTGGTCTTGTGATGCCAAAATGTAGTTAGAAATCTTATGTTTTTCACATACTTTTTCTAATGATTTGAATGTATACTTTTGACCAATAAATGCTTCTTCAAAAGGTGTGATGTCTTGTAAATTAAAGAAATCACCGTTTACTTTCGCATGTTCGATTTTACCATCTCTAACATCTAATCTTAATTCAAACCCACCCCAAGTAAAACGTTTTTTGAGCACTTGAGAAAATGGTGGTTGTGAACCAATTTGAAACTCTTCTGAAGCATAATATTTTGCATCTTCAAACAGTTTTGCAACTTCTTCGTTTGTTAATTCATATACAGTATCACATAACTCTTTTTCTAGGTACTCAATCAATTCATCATGTGACATACCATTAAGGTATGATTTTAAATTGTTAACTCTTGAGGATACAGATGCAATCCCTTTTGAAATGAGTTTTTCATCTGGTGGGGTAAGTGCACGAACCATTGTTTCAATGTCAAGATCATACATCATAGTTCCATGCATTAACATACCATTTTTGTTTTGTAAGAAGGCATTCCCACTAATCTTTTTACCATCTAATAAAATATCATTTCTACCGCTAAATTCTAGGTTTACACCTAACTTCTTAAAAGCATCAATGATCTTTCCTAAGTATTTCTTAAATGAAAATCCTTCAGGGTCACGTTTCGTAATAATGGTAAACATTGTGTTATTTTCATCAGCATATACTGAACCACCACCTGTAGGTCTTCTAAACACTTTAATTCCCTGTTCTTTGACATACGGAAAGTTTACTTCGTTTTCAATGACTTGGTTTTTCCCACAAATAATTCCTTTTAATCGCCATGTGAAAAAATAAGTTTCATCACCTTTTAATTTTTCATTTAATAAATAATGTTCTAATGCATAATAAAAATACGGTTCAAAATTGCCTTCATTATGATGTTTTATAAGGATCATTTTAAGCTTCCACCTTTCATCATTACTATTATACTAAAAAAAAGAGGCTTGGCCTCTTAATTTGTAAAGAATTCTTTAAATTTTTCCCAAGTAGTTTTTTTAGTCTTACCATCTAATTTACCAAGTTGTTCAAATAACTTACGTTCTTCTGATGATAGATTCTTAGGTGTTTCAACTTGTACATTAACTTGTTGATCGCCTTTTCTACCACTTCTAACATTGGCAATCCCTTTATCTCGCAATTTTAAGATGGTACCTGATTGAATACCGGATGGAATTGTTAAATCAACTTTGCCATAAATCGTTGGAATTTCAACTTTATCACCTAAAGCTGCTTGTGAGAATGAAATTGGTAAATCTAAAACAATGTCATCTTGTTGACGTCTAAAAATCTTATGAGGACGTACTTTAAATGTGATATAAAGGTCACCAGCTTCAGCACCTTTCTTACCACCATGTCCATACCCTGGAACACGTAATGTCATATCATTATCAACTCCGGCAGGAATCTTAACATCCACATTTTTCTTAGTTCTTGTGCGACCAGAACCTGAACAGATGTGACATTTATTTTTAATTGTTTGACCCTTACCTTGACATGAAGGACATACAGTTTGTGTACGCATTGTACCTAAAATTGTACGTTGTTCAACATTAACATATCCAGCACCATGACATCTTGTACATGTTTCAACATCTTTTGCTGATTCTGCACCAGTTCCATGACAGTGATGACAATCTTCTGTAACCTCAACTTCAACAGGCTTTTTAGTACCAAGCACTGCTTCCATAAAATCAATTGTCATACGCATTTCAATATCGTCACCTTGCGCTTTTTCACTACGTCGTCTTTGTCCACCGCCACCAAAGAACTGATTAATGATATCATCAAATCCACCAAAGCCCGCTCCACCGCTAAATCCACCAAATCCACCAAATGGATCACCATTTGCACCAGCATGACCAAATTGATCATATTGGCTACGTTTTTGAGGATCATTTAAGACATCGTAAGCTTCTTGAACTTCTTTGAATTTCGCTTCAGCATCAGGTTCTTTATTGACGTCTGGGTGATATTTTTTTGCAAGTTGTCGATATGCTTTTTTAATTTCTTCAGATGAAGCACCTTTAGCTATACCAAGGACTTCATAGTAATCACGTTTTTGTTGTGCCATAATACCACACCTTTAATCATTATAGGATTAAGCAGGGCATAAATACCCTGCTTTTTTATTATTTATCTGTGAATTCAGCATCAACAGTACCATCATTATTTGATGAACCGTTGTCTTTATTCTTGTTTACTTTTTCGTAAGCTTTGATTGCAATTGATTGACTAGCTTTTTCTAATGCTTCTTTCTTAGTTCTAATCTCAGCTAAATCATTCCCCTTTAATGCTTCTTCTAATGTAGCAATAGCAGTTTCAACTTGTGATTTTTCATCTTCAGTCACTTCATCACCTAAATCAGTGATTGCTTTTCTTGCTGCGAAGATTAAGTTATCTGATTCATTTCTTAATTCAGCTTCTTCTTTACGTTTTTCGTCTGCTTCTTTATTTTCTTCAGCTTGTTTTACCATCTTTTCGATCTCTTCTTTTGAAAGACCACCGTTACCAGTAATTGTAATCTTTTGTTCTTTATTTGTACCTAAGTCTTTAGCACGAACTGATACAATACCGTTAGCATCGATATCAAATGTTACTTCGATTTGAGGCACACCACGTGGTGCAGGTGGAATGTCATTTAATTGGAAGCGTCCTAATGTTTTATTGTCCGCAGCCATTGGTCTTTCACCTTGTAACACATGGATATCAACAGCTGGTTGGTTATCTGCAGCAGTTGAGAATACTTGAGATTTAGATGTAGGAATTGTTGTATTTCTTTCGATTAATTTAGTAAATACACCACCTAATGTTTCAATACCTAGTGATAATGGTGTTACGTCTAATAATAGAACGTCTTTAACATCACCAGCTAATACGCCACCTTGAATTGCAGCACCCATAGCTACAACTTCATCTGGATTAACTGATCTATTTGGTTCTTTACCAAATTCTTTAGTTACTAATTCTTGAACAGCAGGGATACGAGTTGAACCACCTACTAATAATACTTGATGAATATCTTTGTTTGTTAATTTAGCATCTTGTAATGCACGACGAACTGGTCCTAAGCAACGATCTACCAAGTCTTTAGTAATTTCGTTGAATTTAGCACGAGTTAAACTCATTTCTAAGTGTAATGGACCCGCTGCTCCCATTGTAATGAATGGTAAAGAAACAGTTGTTGTTGTTGCACTTGATAACTCTTTCTTAGCTTTTTCAGCAGCGTCTCTTAAGCGTTGTAAAGCCATTTTGTCTTGTAATAAGTCAACACCATTTTCTTTTTTGAATTCTTCTGCTAAGTAACGATATACTTTTTCATCGAAGTCATCGCCACCTAATTTATTGTCACCAGCAGTTGAAACAACTTCAAATGTACCATCTGCTAAGTGTAAAATTGATACGTCGAATGTACCTCCACCTAAGTCAAAGACTAAGATAGTTTGTTCTTTTTCAGTTTTATCAATACCATAAGCAAGTGCTGATGCAGTTGGTTCGTTAATAATACGTCTTACATTTAAACCAGCAATTGTACCAGCATCTTTAGTTGCTTGACGTTGAGCGTCATTGAAATAAGCAGGAACTGTAACAACAGCTTCAGTAACTGTTGCACCTAAATAATCTTCTGCGGTTTTCTTTAAGTTTTGTAAAATGAATGCAGAAATTTGTTGTGGAGTATATTTCTTACCGTTAATATCAACAGTATAGTTCATATCTCCCATATGACGTTTAATGCTATAAATAGTATTTGGGTTAGTGATCATTTGACGTTTAGCAATTTCACCAACTAAAATTTCATCACCTTTGAAAGCTACGATAGATGGAGTAGTTCTTCCACCTTCCGCATTTGTAATAACTTTAACCTCACTACCTTCCATTACTGAAACACATGAGTTTGTTGTACCTAAGTCAATACCAATAATTTTATTTGTCTTCGCCATTTTCATCACTCCATTCGTTAACTTTAACCATGGCTGGTCTTAATATTCTATCTTTAAAATAATATCCTTTTTGTAATACTTCTAAAACTGTATTATTTGGCTTTTCTTTATCATTAGCTTTTTCAATTGCATAATGCAATTTAGCATCAAATATTTCACCGACAGCTTTAATTTCTTTGACGCCTTCCTTTTCTAAAACTTGTTCAAACTGATCTTTGATCATTTTAAATCCAATTAAGAAATTTTTTAACATATCATTATCAGTTGGAAATTCAACAATTTTAGAAAATTGTTCATATGGAATTAACAATTCGTTAGCAAAACTACTTGCAGCATATTTACGATCATTGATTCTTTCTTGATCAATACGTTTCTTGAAGTTTTCAGCATCAGCTAAGGTTCTTAAATATTTATCATTTAGTTCTTTAACTTGTGCTTCTAACTCTTCAATCTTAGCTTCTAGTTTATGCTTCTTAGTTTTTTTTGTTTCTTCTTCACGAACAACTTGTTCATCTTTTTTGATTTCTTGATTTTCTTGATTTGCCAATTCAATCACTCCTCATCTTTCTTATATAGTTTTGCCAAATTGGCTGCAATGTATTCTAATAACGGAATAACTTTTCTGTATGCCATACGAGATGGACCTAATAAAGCAATCGTTCCTTTTTCATCATCACTAATTTGATATGGTATTGATACAATCGTCATTTGATTCATCGGAATAATCTCCATATCGGAAGAAAACCTAATTGATAAACCTTCTTCACTACCAATTAATTTAACAATTTCTCTTCGCTCCATCATATCCATAAACTTCTTAATATGATTGACGTTGTTAAACTCAGGTTGTTCAAATACATTTGTCATTCCTGATAGATAGAAAGAATCTTGAGCAAATTTACTAAAAGCTTGAATAAATGAATCAATGATTTGAGCTTGATATGTCATAAAATGACTTAACTCAGTTTTTGTTTGTTCAGTTTTTAGAATTTCAATGGATTCTTTTAACAATCTATCTCTTAATAAATCATCAATTGTTTTAATAACTTCCTTTAATTCACTCATTGATGAATCGCCAGAAATATGAATTTGTTGATGTTGCACATGCCCTTGGTCAGTGACGATTAAGATGACTGCATCTGTATTTGATAATGGAATAAAATCAATTCGTTTAATCTTTGCTTCATTAGAATCTGGACCTACAGCTACTGCTGTATAATTAGTGATATCCGATAATAGGTTCAAAGCTTCCTGAACTGATTTATCTCTTGCGAGTGTATTTTTCGAGAAAATTTCATCGACTAATGGGAAAACTTTTGCGACATCATGGTCTCTAGTAATTAAATAATCTACATAATATCTATAACCTTTTTCAGATGGAACACGTCCAGATGATGTATGTGTTTTTTCTAAAAAACCAAGTTCTTCTAATGCTGCCATATCATATCTTAGGGTTGCGCTAGAAAAATCTAGATAAGGTAAATTCATTAGAGCTTTTGATCCAACTGGTTCAGCTGTTTCAGAGTAAATCTCGATGATAGCTTTTAAAATCAGTTTTTGACGTGAAGTCAGCATGATATCCCACCTTTTAGCACTCATCCTTTATTTGTGCCAAGTTTATTGTACATGAATCAATTAGCACTGTCAATAAAAATGTGCTAATTTTGGGAAATATCAGATATGATTATAAATCATAATAATATGTTATAATGTTCATCGAGGTATACATACTATGGAAAATTTACTATATATATTGATTGCTTTAATCATTTCATATTTAATCGGTTCAATTCCGTTTGGGTTCATTATTCCAAAAGTTTTTAAAAATATAGATATTCGAGAACATGGTTCAAAAAATGTTGGCTCCACAAATGTTATTAGAGTTTTAGGACCAAAATATGGAGTGCCTGTCTTTGTATTGGATTTCATCAAAGGTGCTATCCCAATTATATTTATAAGATATATATTAGGATTCCCAGTATTAAATTTAATTGATATTAACGGTTTAACATTTGATATTGTCGTATTATACGGTGCTGCTGCAGCAATTGGCCATATCTTCTCAATATATATTGGCTTCAAAGGTGGTAAAGCAGTTGCTACTGGTGTTGGTGTTGTTACTGCACTAAATCCATTAGCTGGAATATTAGGCATCGTCTTCTTCTTTATTATCGCTTTTTCAACCAAATATGTTTCAATTGGATCAGTTGTTGCAACCATCTTAGTAGGTGTTATGTTATGGGTATCTATTCTAATTCCTGAAGTTTGGATTCCAACACCAAATTTAATTCTTACTTATCAAGCACAAAGTATCAATTTATCAGTTACCTCATTTCTTTGTTTATTTATTATATATAAGCATAAAAAGAATTTCATCAGACTATTAAATGGTACTGAAAATAAAATTGGACAAAAAAAGAAAGATTCTAAATCTAACTAAATTTCTTATATTAGATAAACGTCTTAACACATCCTTTAAAGCATTTTTTTCACTTTGATCCCGGTTGAAAGTTTAACATTCCCAGTAACAATTCATGTAGAGTATTTTGATGTACAATTTGTCTATGTTAATGACTATTAATCAAATTATTATCTAAATGTTATCTATTTTAGAATACAAAAAAAGCCATACATCTAT
>NZ_JAQLOJ010000017.1:0-23581 GCF_057808485.1 Acholeplasma sp. ORD1043
CGGATTTGAGGCTTTTTTTATTAACACTTAATCTAATGGTATATAGTAATCCATTGTTCTGTGGCCATCTTGATCAGCATCTGTCCATCTTGGACAGTTATATAGCTCCATAAACCATTCCATATTATGATTTGAACGGTTTATATTTTTTATCGCTTCTTCTGTTAGACGATGCGCATTCATTGATACATCTAGTTCTTCACCTTTGACATAGCCAATAGCAACATCACCTTCTTCAATCACGAAGGCTCTAAATCCATCAGGAACGGTTGCCCCTTCTTTCATAATCATACCTATGATGTATGAGAACTCACCATCTCCTTTGGTGAAATCACACATAACACCTACATAATCAGCATTGTAAATGAAATCTTTTTGTGCTTCTAGAATACCAAAAACATTTTCTTCAAAGCATTTTCCCCAAAATGCCGGAATTGGGTTATCGCCTTTCATCATAAGATCAAATCGGTGTTTAATTTCTTTACCGATAATGATAACCTTAGGAAGTTTAACAACTTCAAAATTTATAAGTTTAGCCATATATATCCCCTACCTTTATATTAAATTTATCGTTCTTGTAATTCTATTATAATTAAATAATTTTTAAGACACAAAATTTTCGATAAAAAAAGCCGTTCTTTCGAACGACTTTATTCATTATACTTGTAGTACGCGTTTTAAGAAATTCTTTGTTCTTTCGTTTTGGGGGTTACCAAAGATAACCTCGGGTGTGCCTTCTTCAATAATAACACCTTGATCCATAACAATAACCTTATCAGCAAATTCTTTAGCAAAGCCCATTTCATGAGTTACAACGACCATTGTCATACCAAGATTAGCTAGGTTCTTCATAACTTGTAAAACTTCACCAATCATTTCAGGATCTAGAGCAGATGTTGGTTCATCAAATAAGATTGCTTTAGGTTCCATTGCTAAACTTCTTGCAATTGCGATTCTTTGTTTTTGTCCACCAGATAACTGATTAGGATAACTATCTTTCTTTTCTAAAAGTCCCACTTTATTTAATAAATCGAGTGAAATCTTTGTTGCTTCTTCTTTAGTGGTTTTCTTAGCTAAAATTTGTGCAATATTTAAATTATCTAATACAGTTAAATGCGGAAATAAATTAAAGTGTTGGAATACCATACCCACTTGTTTACGGTGATTTTGGATATCAAAATCTTTATCTAGGATTGAAACACCATCAAATAGAATTTCACCTGATGTTGGAGTTTCCATTAAATTTAAGGTTCTAAGTAAGGTTGATTTACCACTACCAGATGGTCCGATAATAACTGTGACTTTACCATATTCCAATAGCGCAGATACGCCATTTAATGCCTGTGTACCATCTTTGAAAGTTTTACGAAGATTGATTACTTCAATGTGATTATTTTGCATCGCTCTTCTTTAATCTCCTTTCAAAATATGCCATCAATTTAGATGTTGGGAATGTAATAGCGAAGTATAATACAGCAACTACAATATAAGTTTCCTTAATTGCATAAGTGAAACTCTTGATTGTATTTGCATTATACATCAACTCAGGTATACCCAAGTACATGAAGATTGAGGTTTCTTTGATCATTGTGACAAATTCATTACCTAATGCTGGAATAATGTTTTTGATTGCTTGAGGTAAAACAATTCTTCTCATTGTTTGACCTTTTGACATACCTAAACTTAAAGCAGCTTCTGTTTGTCCTTTGTCCACAGATAAAATACCACCACGAATAACTTCTGATACATATGCACTCGTATTAATAAGTAAAGCTATAAAACCAGGTACAAATGATGACATGTCTAGTCCTAGGATTAATACAAATGGAATTTGAATAACTGCATAGATTAATAGAAGTTGAACAAGTAATGGTGTACCACGTATGATTTCAACATAAGTAGTACCAATAAAGTTTAACACCTTGTTCTTAGATAATCTCATCCATGCAGGAATAAAACCAAGCATTGTCCCAAAGATAACTGACAGGATTGATAAAATAATAGTCATTCCTAGACCTTGTAGCAACATACCTACATAGTCGGAATTAGATAAGAATGAAAAATCCATCTTAGCTATTTAATAAAACCATTTCACTAACAATCTCAGCAAATCTGCCAGATTCTTGTAATTCGTCGATGACTTGATTGATAAGCGCTAGGAAATCTTGGTTACCTTTGGCTACTGCAACTGCAGTACCATCTTCTGTGCTACCGATTTTGATATTAGCAATTGCTAATGCTGGTCTGTTTCTAACATAACTTTCAGCAACTGCTGTTTCTAATACTAAACCTTGAATTTGGTTATCTTCTAATCTCATTACTAAGTCAGGAATTGCTTGAATGAATTGAGTAGTTGCTTGATCAAATTCTAAAGCTAATTCTGCTTGAATTGAACCTAGTTGTGCACCAATTTTAATATTTGCTTGATTTAAAGATTCAAATGAATTGTAAATCTCTAAGTTTGAAGCTTTGATTAAAACAGATTGTGTTGCTTCATAGTAAACTTTTGAGAAGTCTACTCTTAGAGCACGTGCAGGAGTTGGAGTCATTGCTGAAATAACAAAATCAACTTTACCAGCTTCTAAGTCTTCTAATAAGAAATCAAAACCTTTGTTGATTACACGTAAATTTTTACCTGCAGCTTTTGCAATTTCTTTTGCAAGTTCAATATCGATACCTACAATTGTTGTTTTGCCATTTTCAGTTACTGGCCATTCATATGGCGGATAGTCTGCTGACGTTCCTAATGTAATCCACTCAGTGTATGATTCATCAATAACGAATTCAAACACGTTTGATGCTGTAGATCCACATGCTACTAAAGTAATTGTTGTAATGACTAGCATTACGAATACAGAAAGTTTTTTGAACATTTTATTTATCTCCTTTATATTCTTTTTCTCTCTCTTTTTTCTTTTGAATAAAAAAAAAGTCCCTAGCAAAAATGCTAAGGACGAATTAACTCGCGGTACCACCTTAGTTCTAGATAAAAAATCTAGCCCTCATATCGTTAACGCCGATTTACGTGTACCCCTCAGATCTCTCTTTCGAAATACAAGCTCCAAAGCACGTTCGTAAGCAGATTCATACTGATTTTTCACCAACCATCAGCTCTCTTTGATCAATCTAATCAAACTACTACTCTTTTTCTTCGCTTAGAAAGAATTATATTCCATTTTGATTTTTTAACAATGGTAAAGTTTTATTTTTCACTTTGAAAACGTTTTTGTCGCAAGAATTACAGATTTCTACACAAATTAGCTATGATTTTTATTAAACTTCAATGATATCATCTTTAAATTGTTCAAAATAAGCATCTAAATTAGCCATATATTCTTCTCTTGTTTGTGTTCTTGCTAACTTTGCTCTAACTTCTGATGCACCAGGTAAACCTTTAAGATACCATGGACCATGACTTCTCATTTCTAAACATGCAATATGTTCACCACGTAAACGCGCTAAATCATCAAAGTGTCTAGTCATTAATTCTTTAACTTCACTGTAACGTCTCTTTGCTGCTTCAGTTCCATTGAGATATGCATTAATTTCTCTAAATACCCACGGATTACCAAGTGCAGCACGACCAATCATGACAGCATCACAACCTGTGTACTCTAGCATATGTTTAGCACTTGGACCATCAACGATATTTCCATTTCCAATAACAGGAATTGAGACAGCTTCTTTAACTGCTTTAATAATATCTAGGTTTGGTTCTCCTGAATAACCTTGAGCTCTAGTTCTTGCATGAACTGTAATTGCTGATGCACCAGCTTTTTCAACAATTTTGGCTACTTCGACTGCATTGATTGAATTCTCATCCCAACCAGATCTGATTTTAACTGTTACTGGTTTAGATACTTTAGCTTTAATAGCTGTTACAATTTCATATATTTTTTGTGGGTCTTTCATTAAAGCAGAACCTGCTTGAGCACTAATAGCTACTTTAGGAACTGGACAACCCATGTTAATATCAATAAAGTCACAATTTGAGTTTTGATCAACAAACATCGCAGCTTCTACCATCGTTTGAACATCACTGCCAAAGATTTGTTGAGCAGCGGGCTTTTCAACCTCTGTCATATAAAGTAACTCTAATGTTTTTGCATTTTGGAAAAAGATACCCTTATCAGATACCATTTCAGCAAAGACCACCCCAGCACCATATTCTCTTGCTAATAATCTAAAAGGTGAGTTAGATACACCTGCCATTGGGGCTAAGATTAATTTATTTGTTACTTCATATTTTCCTAATTTAAAACTCATTTTTTCATCACCGCGTGTTATTTTATCACACATGTAGTATATAATAAAGAACGAGGTGTTTATGAAAGATTACACAGTAATAGCACTTGCTCATAATGATGAAACTAGAATCTATGTATCAGTTTCCACAAAGTTAGCAGAAAAGTCACGAAAACTCCATCAAACACAAGCAACAGCAACCGCAGCAATGGGACGTTTTTTAACTGCGTCCGCGATGATGAGTTTAATGTATAAAGACGGTGAACGTCTACAGTTAAAAATTGACGGAGACGGCCCTATTGGGACAATGTTAGTGGATGCCAAAGGTGGAATTGTCCGTTCTAGAATCCAAAACCCTAATGTTTATTTAATCTATGAAGAAGGTCCAAAAAAAGGAAAACTCAATGTTGGTGGTGCAGTTGGTTCTGGTTACCTACATGTAACAAGAGATTATAAGGGTAATTACTTCACTTCATCATCAGAATTACAAACTGGTGAAATTGCCGATGATTTCACATATTATTATGCATCGAGTGAGCAAACACCTTCTGCAGTTGGATTAGGTGTGCTTGTTCAAAAAGGTGCAAAAGTCTTAACTGCAGGTGGCTTTATTATCCAAGTTTTACCAAATGCTTCTAATCAAACAATCGATAAACTTGAGCAAGCATTATCAAAATTACCATCTGTAACAGACTATCTAATCCAAGGTAAAACACCTGAGGAAATGATTCATCTACTAGCTGATGGTACAGAACGTATTCTAGAAAGTCATCCAATTAAGTATCATTGTGGATGTACACGCCAACAATATAAAAAGTCTCTTACCCGTTTGGATAAAAAGACTTTAATCGAAATTTTAGATGAAGATCATCAAGCTGAAATTATATGTCCTTACTGCAATAAAAAATATTTATTTACTGAGGAAGACTTAAAAGAAATCATCTCCAAAAAGAAATGATTTCTTTTTTATTTAATATTTAATTTATCCATGACCATTTCTAAAGGGAGTCCCATAATGGTATAGAAACTACCATCATAACCTTCAACATATTTAGCACCTTCACCTTGGATTCCATAACTACCTGCTTTATCCATCGGTTCACCAGTATTAATATAATCTAGAATTTCTAAATCTGTCATGTATTTAAATTTAACAATTGCTTTGTCATAGAATTGTTCTGTTTTACCATCTTTAATTAGTGCACAAGCAGTGTAAACAATATGTTCGTTGTTAGATAACTTTTTAAGTTGTAAATAAGCTTCTGCTTCACTGGTTGGTTTATTTAATATTTCACCTTCAAAAACAACGATTGTATCTGCAGTCAGTATCGTATCATTTGGATAGTCTTTTTCAATTGACTTTGCTTTTAAAAGTGCATTTAATGTGACATACTCTAATGGGTCTAGATTGACATCTAGAGTATCCTCATCAAAGTTAGGTTTAACAATTTTATATTCAATATTCAATTTAGCAATTAATTCTTGTCTTCTTAATGAAGTTGAGCCTAATATTAACATCTTCTATAGTCCTTTTGCGTGATATAATAATATTATCATTTTTAGGTGGGTTTAGATGAGTATTAAGTTAAATTTATCAAAATTAAATACATATATTGTAGCAGTTAGTGGTGGTATTGATTCAATGGTACTACTCAATTTTTTAATTAGTCACGGCTATAAAATTATTGTTGTTCATTTCAACCACCAAAAACGAGAAGATTCTTATAAAGATCATGACTTAATCAAAAATGTTACAGATGCATTTATGATTCCTTACCATATGATTAAGCTAAATATTAAATCAGGTAACTTCCAAGAAAAAGCTAGAGAAGAAAGATATTATCATTTAGAACAAATAGCCGATCAATATCATACGAAGCATATTGTCACTGCACATCACTCAGATGACTTAATTGAAACTGTGTTAATGAAGCTTGTTAGGGGTTCAAATCTCTTAGGTTATAGTGGCATTCAAGAAATTTCAAATATCAATGGATATATCTATCATAGACCATTGCTTAAATACTCAAAAGATGACTTAAAAAACTATGCAAAATCACTTGATTTACAATACAATGAAGATTCATCAAATGATGAGGATGATTATCTTAGAAATAGAATTCGTCATCACGTAGTTCCAAGACTTAAAGAAGAGAACGATTTAAATGAACATATTTTGAATTTCTCTAGTCAAGTATATCTTGCTAGTGACTTTATTAGGAGTCAATCAAAGACATTCTTAAATTCAAAATTAGAATTCAACTTAAAAGAATTCAATTTGCTTCATGAAGCCATTAAATGGGATGTAATTTCGTATTTACTAGAGCAAATTAATGTTTCAAAATCATATGAAAAATTATCCATGATCTTAAAACAATTAGTTACTAAAAAACCAAATGTTGAGATTAAACTCTCATCTAACTTTATGATGATTAAATCTTATGATTTGGTTAAAATCAAAGCCCTCAGTAAAGATGAAAACAAAAATACTTTACCAACTCTCACGATTTCCCACAAAAAAACGGATGTTTCCTATAATTCAATAGAATTATGCTATAATGAATTAGATTTTCCTATCACTTTGCGTCATAGGAAAAACGGAGATATATTGAAGTTTAACTTTGGTCGCAAGAAGCTAAAAGACTTCTTGATTGATAAAAAGATTCCAAAAGAAATAAGGGATTCACTTCTGCTTGCTGTAGATAAGAATGATCAAATTCTATGGATTCCAAATCTTTATATTAATCATACCCTAGGTCAAACTAACAAAATCTATCTTGAAATAAAGGAGAATCCAAATGCATAAAGATATAGCAGAAATCTTAGTATCTGAACAAGAAATTGAACAAATTTGTACAGATTTAGGGGCTATCCTAACTAAAGACTATGAAGGTATGACACCACTTCTAGTTGGTTTACTTAATGGTTGTGTACCATTCATGGCTCAACTCATTAAGCATATAGAAATTCCACTAGAAATTCAATTCATGGCAGTTTCAAGTTATCATGGTGGCATCGCATCAACTGGTGATGTCCAAATTAAGTATGACTTAGCAAGATCTGTTGCTGGTCGCGATGTCTTAATTGTCGAAGATATCGTTGATACCGGTTCAACTTTAAAAGTTATTACTGAACTTTTAAAATACCGTGGAGCTAAATCAGTTAAAGTAGTCACGCTACTTGATAAGCCAGCAGGCAGAAAGGTTGAGTTTGTTCCTGATTACATCGGAAAAACTATACCTAAAAAATTTGTTGTAGGCTATGGCCTCGACTATCAAGAATTTTATAGAAATCTACCATACGTCGGTGTGTTAAAACCCGAAGTATATGAAAACTAGGAAGGAATATTTATGAACGCACAAAAAAGACCTACAAAATCACCATTGCGTCCTGACTTATTAGTTATTTTAATCATTGCATTATTAGCATTCGGTGTTTACTTATTCATTATGAATATGCAACCTGGTACTAAAGAAATCAATGAAACTGAACTATATCAATTAATCGAAGAACAAAAAGTATCTGACATGGTTATTGAATATGTTGGTGGCGATAACTATAACTTATGGCGTATCAAGGGTTCATATACCCAAGGTAATAACCCTGATGGATTTATCGGTTTTGAGATTATTGTCTTCGGTGATCGATTAAATCTATTACATGAAACTGTTGATGCTTATAACCAAGCAAATCCAACAACACCAATTAGTTTAGATTTTAAAGAACATGTTTCAATTGATTATCTATCAATTATTCTAAACGCATTAATCTTCATTGTCCCAATCATCTTAATTGTCTTCTTCTTTAGAAGTATGACACAACAAAATAATAAAGCTCAAGATTTCACAAGAAATAGAGCTAGATTATCAAGAGGTAAAGCGGTTAAATTTGATGATGTCGCTGGTGCTGATGAAGAAAAAGCTGAAATGGCTGAATTAATTGACTTTTTAAGAAATCCAAGAAAGTATGCTGAAATGGGCGCTAGAGTTCCAAAAGGTGTTCTACTTGTTGGTTCTCCTGGTACTGGTAAAACCTTACTTGCTAAAGCTGTTGCTGGTGAGGCTGATGTTCCTTTCTTCTCAATTTCTGGTTCTGACTTCGTTGAATTATATGTTGGGGTTGGTGCTTCTCGTGTTAGAGACTTATTTAGAGTCGCTAAAGAAAATGCGCCATGTATCATCTTCATTGACGAAATCGATGCAGTTGGTCGTCAACGTGGTGCCGGACTTGGTGGCGGTAACGATGAACGTGAACAAACGCTTAACCAATTATTAGTTGAAATGGATGGTTTCGGTAGCAATATAGGTATTATTATCATTGCTGCTACTAATAGACCAGACGTACTTGACCCAGCGTTATTACGTCCAGGACGTTTTGACCGTCAAATTACAATGCAAGTTCCTGATGTGAAAGCTCGTGAAGCAATCCTTAAGGTTCATGCTAGATCTAAGAAATTAGATCCTTCTATCAAATTATCAGACTTAGCATCACGTATCCCAGGATTTACTGGTGCTGATATTGAAAACTTACTAAATGAAGCAACATTACTTGCTGCTCGTGAAAACAGAACTGTTGTTACAATTGCTGACTTAGATGAGGCAGCTGACCGTGTAACAATGGGACCTTCAAAGAAATCAAGAAAATATACACCAAAAGAAAAAGAAATGATTGCTTACCATGAAGCAGGTCACGCAGTGATTGGTTTAAAGGTAAGAAATGCTTCTGTTGTTCAAAAGGTTACAATTATCCCTCGTGGACAAGCTGGTGGTTATGCATTACATACTCCGGTTGAAGAAAAGTTCACACGTTCTAAAAAAGAATTACTTGCTGTAATTACTTCATTTTTAGGTGGACGTGTTGCCGAAGAAATCATGTTTGATGATGTCTCAACTGGTGCATACGATGACTTTAAACGTTCAACAAGAATTGCACGTAGTATGGTTACAGAATATGGTATGTCAGATTTAGGACCTATCCAATATGAATCAGATGGTGGCAATGTCTTCCTTGGACGTGACTACTTAAAAGAAAAGAACTTCTCTGACTATGTTGCTCAAGAAATTGACAAAGAAGTTAGAAAGATCATTACTGAATGTTATGAAGATGCTAAACGTGTCATTACTGAAAATAAAGATTTACTTGATAATATCGCTAAGTATTTAATGGCTGTTGAAACATTAACTAAGAATGATATCGATGAAATTGCTGCTACTGGTAAATTAGGCTGGTGGGAAAACCGTGAAAACGGAGCAACTGAAGAAAAATCTTCAGAATCAAAGGATGACAAACTTGCGAATTGATAAGTATTTAAAGGTATCAAGACTAATTAAACGTCGCACAATAGCAAAAGAGGTCGCAGATCATGATCGTATCTTTGTGAATAATGTGCTCGCAAAACCAAGTAAAGAGGTTAAAATTGGTGACCTCGTTACACTTCACTTAGGTTTAAAAATTATTACCATTAAAGTAACCAGTTTGGTTTACTCAAAAGATCACGAAATGTATGAACTAGTGTCAGAGGAAAAGCGATCTTTCTGATCGTTTTTTCATGAATTACACAATATAACAAATATGCTTAAAAGGAGGAACATATTATGTTTCCTGATGATTTAAATGAACAACAAGCAATCCGCCGCAAAAAAGCTGAAGACTTAAAAACTTTAGGTGTTGACCCTTGGGGCAAACGCTATGAAAGAACACATTTAACAAAACAAATTTTTGATGAATTTAACCATTTAGACCACGACCAATTAGAGGCTTTAAACAAAGAAGTTTCAATTGCTGGACGTATTGTATTAAAGCGTGAACAAGGTAAAGCTGGTTTTATGCAAATCCAAGATAGAGATGGTAGAATCCAAGTTTATGTTCGATTAGACCATGTTGGTGAACTAGGTTTTGACCTATTCAAACGTGCTGACTTAGGTGATATCGTTGGTATTAAAGGTCATCTATTTAGAACGAAAACAAATGAATTAACAGTTAAAGCTGAAGAATATATTCACTTAACTAAAGCATTAACTCCACTGCCTGATAAATTCCATGGACTTCAAGATAAAGAGGAAGCTAGACGTCGTCGCTATGTTGACTTAATTGTTAACGATGAAGCACGTAGAGTAGCCTTCTTACGTCCAAGAATTATTAGAGCAATTCAACACTACTTTGACTCAAATGGTTTCGTAGAAGTTGAAACTCCAGTATTACACCCAATCTTAGGTGGTGCAAATGCTAGACCATTCAGCACACATCATAATGCCCTTGATATGGACCTTTATTTACGTATTGCGACTGAACTTCCATTAAAGAGATTAATTGTTGGTGGAATGGATCGCGTATACGAAATTGGTCGTCTATTTAGAAACGAAGGTATTGATGCTAAGCACAACCCTGAATTCACAACAGTTGAAGCTTACCAAGCATTTGGTGATGTGACTGATATGATGAATTTAGTTGAAGAATGTATTTCTTCTGTTGCTATGGAAGTACTTGGTACATATGACGTAACATTCAATGATACAGTTGTTCATTTAAAAGACTTTAAGCGCGCACATATGGTTGAACTTGTCAAAGAACAAACCGGTGTAGACTTCTTCCAACCGATGAGTTTAGATGAAGCAGTTGCGCTTGCTAAGAAACACAATGTTCCACTTGAAAAACACTTTACACTTGGACATATTATTGAAGCATTTTTTGCTGAATATGTTGAAGATACACTTGTACAACCAACGATTGTTTATGGACATCCAGTGGAGATTTCACCACTTGCTAAGAAGAATGAACAAGACCCTCGCTTTACAGATCGTTTCGAATTGTTTATAATGGGTAGCGAATACGCGAATGCTTTCTCAGAATTAAATGACCCAATTGATCAAAAACAACGTTTTGAGAAACAACTTGAACAAAAAGCGAAAGGTGACCAAGAAGCTGCCGAAATGGATACAGATTTCGTCGAGTCTCTTGAATATGGTATGCCACCTACTGGCGGTATCGGAATCGGTATCGACAGACTCGTTATGTTATTAACTAATACTCCTAACATCAGGGATGTTATCTTATTCCCTCATGCAAGAAAAAAATAACAAAAGGTAAAGAGGAAAAATGAAGAAAATTTTTGTAGTACTATTTCTTTTTCTATCTCTCTTCTTAGTTGCTTGTAACGACGAAGATTTGACAGGAAATGAAGATGGGTACCAAATCGTATTTAAATTAGATGACGGAACAACAATTATTAGTTTCCGTGCTGAATTAGATTCAGAAATGATGTATCCAGCAAATCCAGATAAAGATGGTTTTACCTTCGTAGGTTGGACACTAAACGGGGCACCTTTCACAGGCGATAAAGTTACTGGTAACATGGAACTTGTTGCAGAATTTGCAGATGTAGTTATCGTTGTTACTTTCTATAACGGAAATCTAGAGCTTGGCACTGCACTTGTTCCATATAATGGAAAAGTTGCTGGTAAAGAGCCTTCTACTGATAAAGAAAATTATGAATTTAATGGTTGGTTCTTAAATCAATCATTAACTACACCATTTGATTCAAATACAACACTTACTGAAAACACTAATGTTTATGGTAAATGGACATCAACGCTTCCAATTTCATATCAAGTTAGATTCTTTGATGGAAGTACAATTCTTGCAACATATGAAGTTCAAGAAAATGCTACATTACAATCTAATCAAATTCCTTCTACAACAAAGAGTGGATATACATTTGATGGTTGGTTCTTAAACTCATCATTTACAACATCATTTAACACTTCAAGTGCAATTACACAAGATTTAGATATCTATGGTAAATGGACTATGGATACACCTGGTTTTGAACCAGGTAATTACACTGGCTATTATGCAAGTTTAAATGGTTTATCACAATCAGCGATGAAGTCTCAATTAACAAGCATGATTAAATCAATTGGTTCAGCTACAGGTTCTACTTCACAAGTTCAAAATGCGGATAAATGGCAAGGTAAAACTTATAACATTTATACAGGATTAGGATCATATGGTAATAGAGAACACGTAGTACCTGCATCAAAACTTAGAGAATCTAATGCTCCTGAGTATGATTTACATAACTTAAGAGCTGCTGTTGTCTCTGTAAACTCAACTCGTTCAAATTATCCATTTGGTCCAGGAACTGGTACACAATGGAAATTAACTTCTGGTAAGTTCTATCCAGGATCAGAACACGTTGGAGACGTTGCACGTATCGTATTATACGTAACCACTCGTTATAATGTTCCAATTTCTAAAGTTGGTGACTTACAAATGTTCTTAGAATGGCACCAACAGGATCCAGTTGATGATTTTGAAATTACACGTAATGGCCGCATCTATGATGTACAAAAGAGTCGTAACCCATTCATAGATCATCCTGAATTAGTTTATGTAATGTTTGGTTCAACAAGCACCTCTACTTATTCAAACGAAATGCCTGCTGTTGATTTATCAATTCCAACTGTTTATACATTTACTACAATTAATACATACAGAGCTTAACAAACAAAACACCTCGATAATTATATTTAAGGAGGTGTTTTTTTATGGCTAATAAAGGTCAACAGTTTAAGAAATATAATTTAGATTTTAAAAATAAGATATTACAAACCTATCTGTTATTGACTCTAACATTTCTTCAATACGACTTAATTGTTCGTCGTAATTGTTTTCACTGATACATGCAACTCATACAAGTGCACTTAATAAAACTAAAATAAAGTGATTAACTTCTTTGTTTAATCTCTCCTAATTGATATCCCCAAACAAAATACTTGTTCATTTCAATTTATATTCTATTGAAATTTTGATTAATTACTATCAAAATAAACTAAAACCCCAAGTTTCCTTGGGGTTTAATCGATTTTTAGCTTAAAGATTGCTTAATATCTTGAATCATTGCCTGAGTTGATGTAACGCCACCTGCTGTAATATACCAAGCATAAGCGTTTAAGATAATAATGTTGCCATCTTTACCTGCATTTGTTTCTTTAATTAATGCGTTATTTACTACTTGATCTGTTGCAGCAGAACCACCAGTTGCAACACCTCTATCCATTAAGAAAATGTATGATGGATTTTGAGCAGAAACATATTCATATGACACAATGTTACCATGTGATTCAGTAACACCAACATTTGGATCAGTTGGTTTAAATCCAAATTCATCATATAAAGCACCATATCTTGACCCTGCACCAAAGACTGAAATTGCAGCACCGTTAACGAGTAAAAATAAAGCGTCTTTTCCGTTTGATAAACTCTTGATTGCATCAAACTCTGCTTCAAATTGACTAATATAACTATCGAGTGTTGATTTAGCACTTGGGAAAATCTTACCTAAGTTTTCAAACACTGACTTTTGAACTTCAAAATCATAGTTTGAATTAGATACGTCTAGAACATCTGCATATGCATAATCAGCTTTTAATGATTCATATAAAGTAGATGATCTACCCCCAATAATAATTAAATCTGGCATCATAGCTTTTAAAGCATCACCATATACTTCGAATAAAGTACCTACATTAGGGTATTTATTGTCGTTATACTCTGATAAGTAACTTGGTAGATTTGTCTTAGATAAGCCAAATAGTTCAATACCGAAGGTATCAAGTCCAACAGCATTCATGATATCAACAACTTCTAAAGTTAATACGGCTACCACTTTAGGGTTAACAACAAAATCTTCTGTAACTTGTTCTTTTAAAGTTACCTCATTACCATCTGTAATTGTGACTTTTGAAATGGTATGTGTGATAGAAACTCTTTCTCTATCATCACCACCAAAATCTAGTGAACAACTAGATAGTACAAAAATTGATACTAAAGCACTTAAAATAATAAAGGCTTTTTTCATTCTTTCCTCCTACAATTTTTTGTTGTAGACACAAACATTTTGTCCACAAACATTATGCACTGAAATTGGGTAATCAAAGATTTTAGTAAGTACTTCGTCTTTCATTAGGTCATCAATGTCTCCTTGGAAGACGACTTTGCCACTCTTAACTCCGATTGCATAATCACAATATGCAGCAGCCATATTAAGGTCATGCATAATGATAACAATCGTCTTGTTAAAGTCTTTGATAAATTGTTGTAATAGATACATCATATCTAATGAGTAATGAATATCTAAATGGTTTAATGGTTCATCCAGTAAGATATATTTTGTATCTTGAACTAGAATCATAGCAAGCAGAGTTCTTTGGAACTCACCACCTGATAATGTATCAATGTATCTATCTTTTAAGTGTTCTATTTCTAAATATTCAATAATCTTATCAATCATTAAATGGTCATCTGATTTAAGACGACCTTTTGAGTATGGATATCTCCCAAATGATATCAGATCATATACTTTTAGTTTTAAATTAATATGATGATTTTGACGAAGTAATGAAATCGTCTTTGACATCTCTCTATGTTTATTAAAGATTGTTTCGCCATCAACTAAGATGTCACCTTGTTCAATTGAAACAAGTTTAGTAATCGTCTTTAAAAGTGTAGATTTACCTGAACCATTAGAACCAACTACAGCAACTAATTTACCATCTGGAATATTTAATTCGACATTATGAAGAATTTGTTTTTCACCATATTTTTGACTTACATTTTTAAACTCAATCATACGCGGTTCTCCTTTAAGATTAAGTACATCATATAGATGCCACCAGTAAACTGGATTAGAGTTGTTACAGTTGATTTAAAACCGGTTAATTCAATGATTGCTTGACCAAAGATTAAAACGATGGTTGCTAGTAAACTTGAATAAATGTATAAGTTTTTATGCTTATAATCTTTAAACATTTCTGTTGATATATTCACTGCAATCAGTCCTAAGAATGACAGTGGACCCACTAAAGCTGTTGTTATACTTACTGCCAGTGAAATAAATATTAGATTAATGATAGATTCTTTATTGTAATCAACCCCAAGGTTTTTAGAAATGTCCTCACCTAGTAACATCACATCATAAACATAATTCTTTCTAAATAGATAGATAATAATGAAAATGACGAGTGGTAGTGAAATCCAAACTAAGTTAAACTCAATATTAACAACTGATACAGTCGTTAATGCTTGTACCGTTTGGAAAGTTTCTGGTTCCATTAAAACCTGTAGTAAATTAACGTAATTTGATGCAAGTGTTGATACGATTAATCCAATTAATAATAAAAAGACAATATTGTTTTTATGTTTTCTTAAGACCGACATGTAAATTAAAATCGATATACCACTCATGAATAAGAACGACAATATAAAATTAGTGATTGGATCTAAATATAAATGTGGCAATCCTGAGAAAAAGAATACTAGCGTTGCTTGAATCATGATAAAGATACTATCAAATCCAATGACAGATGGTGTTAAGATTCTACTCTTGGTTAATGTTTGGAATGTAAGGGTAGAAAATGCGGTTAGGGTTGCTACCATAACAAGCGCTAATAACTGAACACTTCTATTACCTAAGACATTCATAATGCTTGAGAAGACTAAGTGTTGTCGGTCTGGTTTAGATAGGTTATATATAATCGACTCAAAGGTTGGAATAAAGAAAACAAATAAGTATGCAAGAATCGATAGAATGAGTAATCCTATCATGATAAGAATTTTCTTACGCATTTTTTACCTCCCTAAAAATTAATCCTAGGAAGACAATTGAACCAATGAGTCCCATGATAAATCCAATTGAAATTTCATAAGAAAGACCTGTGAAAATATAAATACCAAGTCTAGCAATTAAGTCACAAATGAGCACGAATATACTTCAAAATAATGCAATATCCCAGATGTTTTTCTTAATGTTATCACCATAAATCATCGATACAATATTTGGAATAATGAGTCCTAAGAAAGGTAGACTTCCAACAACAATAAAGGTTGAGGATGCGATTAGTGAGACAATAATGATACCGACTGCCAACACACGTTTATAATTTATGCCTAAATTTAATGAGAAATCTTCACCTAATGCTGCAATATTAAATTTTTGAGCATAAATAAAACTAATCACTAAAGCAGGTATAGTTAATAAGATTAATTCAAATGTTCCAAGTGTTTTATTAGCAAAACTTCCCACACCTAAAACAGATAATAATTGTTGGGTGTTAGTTAGTTGAGCAATAATCATTGACATTGAACCAATTAATGCACTAAACATTAATCCTATTAAAGGTACATAAATTTCATTTTTAAAATGAAGTTTACCAATGAAACGGATAAAGAATGCGGATGCGATTAATGAAAATAAAAACGAGAAAATGAATTGACCCCATAAAGGCATCTCTGTGAAAAATAAATAAGAGATTAATAAGCCTAGGATAGCTGATTGTTGACTACCAGCAATTGAAGGTGAAATGAATTTATTTCTACCAATGGATTGCATAATCAACCCGGCAACCGATAAACTTGATGCTGTTAAGAGAATCGTTAGCGTTCTTGGAATTCTAGATAATAGTAAAATATCAATCGCTTCTTTATTAAACTGAAAAATAGATATCAAATTGACATCTTTTCTTGCATCAAATCCTAGTGAAAGGATGATTAATATAACGAGTAGCAGTATATAAATGAAGCGTTTCTTAAACATGTAAAATAACTATTTGGTTGCAATCAACTCAAATGCCTCTCTAGTAACTTCGATAATTTCTTCAGGGCGTTGATTGTGTTCGTGGTTCTTATTCTTGTGCATAGCAATATGCTCAGGTGAACCTTCCCAAATATAAAACGCCTTCTTGTCTGCCCAATAAATGGTTTGTCTGTAAAGATCAAATTCTTCTTTTGCAGATGATGCTAAAAGAAGTTCTGCTTTAACAAACCCCGGTGATTTTTGCATCGGACCAGGCGTGAGAAAACGTTCAAGCATTTCTTTTTGAAAGCCTTTTTTCACTTTCATATTACGTACGAGTACATACATATATTCATATTTCCTTTCGCTCTACAAAGTTAAATCGCACAATTATTATACTATATTCTTACATCTTTAGATGTAATAATCATCTATTTTTGAACAGGAATACCTAATCTTGTGTGTTTTGCGTAAATAATGGTGTAAACCTTGTTCGGTTCAACACCAATGATATCTAGTGCTAATTCTTTACCAGTGCCCTCTTCAATAAAGACTTGACCAGCATAAGTTGTCGCACCTTTCTTAGTTTCTTTTTTAATAAAACTTACAAATTTAGCTCTAACTGTAATTAAATTATTCCGTTTTAGATCCTTTAAATCTATCAAGCCACCAATTGTAACCCACGATTCAAAGATAAATAAAAGTCCAGCAATACCAATTAAAATCCAGTCAAAAATTAAACCACCTAATTCAGTTTCCACTGTTAAAACTGTATAAAGTGTAAATCCTATGACCCCTAACGATAGTAACGATAACATTATTGTATAACGCAGTTGTGAAAAAATTCTTTGTTTTAATACTTCATTAGTCATTAACTTTTACCCAAGCTTTCTTCATGTTTGATTGATAGATTGCATCTACAATTTTCATTGAATGTAATCCATCATTAAAATTTGCAAAATGTCCATCAAAAAGTGGGTTTTCAATTTTATAATAAACCCCTCTAAAGGCTTCTACAAAACTATCATAGAAATTATAAACCTTGAATTTTTGACTGTCTTTCAATGTTTCAATTTCATCGATTTTAATCAGTTCTTCATCTTTGTCATAATGTAATTTTTTGGTTTCATTAACCGATTTTCCATCCCATTCAAAGGTCGCATGCTTACCGATATACACAGTTTTCATTTCATTCTTTTTGCCTGGAACCGATTGGCAAATAATCGCGTTTCCAAGCGCACCTTTATCGGTCTTGAATAATACCATTCCTAAGTCTTCAGTGTCAATTTTAATGCCGTTTCTTTCATCATAGATGGTCTTAAATTCAGCCATAACTTCGACTATTTTATGTCCTGAAACAAACTCAACTAAATTAAAAAAATGCGTACCGATATCGTGGATCACTCGAGTTAATCCTGATTGTTCACTACTTGCTCGCCAGTTGTAAGTGTTTTGTGGCATCATCCAGTCTTGTAGATAGACACCATAAATTGAAAAAATGTCACCTAACTGGTTAATGTTTTCTTTCATATAATGGTGAACTGGATAGAATCTATTATGAAAGTGAACCTCATGTACAAGCTTAGATTCCTTAACTAAATCTTCAAGTATTACTGCTTCTTCAACAGTTTTAGTCATTGGTTTTTCTAAGACTACATGAAGTCCTTTATTAATCGCATATAAAGCCATCTCAAAGTGTGTATCATTTGTTGTACAAATATGTACACAACCAAGATTTTCTTTATCAATCATTTCTTTATAGTCAGTATAGTAACTATGAATCCCTAATGCTTTAGCACGTTCTGCCATATTGCTTCTAGAACAAATAGAAACAACCTCTACATTAGGTAAACTTCTTAATGCATCAATATGAACTTTGCCAATGGACCCAACCCCAATAACGCCTACTCTTATTTTTTTCATACCATTATTATACAAGAAATTATCCACATTTGTGAGTTAGATTCTTTAAAACGAAACACCATAAAATAAAAAAGAGCTATATGCATGTTTTTGCATATAACTCATATCTTAATTTATCTTTTTTAAGAAACATTTATCTTAATATCCATAATCTCGTTTGTATTTTGATAAGTTCCACGGATTGTATAACTGTATAATTTATAAATCTTCTTTTGTTGATAGCTGCCAATATAAAGGTTTGTTAGTGACATTTCATACGAACGATCAAAAACTTGAAATGTTTGTTTTGGATAATTTGCTAGATCAAAACTATCAATTCTTCCTTTAGGTCGATTTACACCTTCACTTTGAAATGTAACAAAATGTTTATTATAAAGGGTGAAGTCAATGTTCAACTTAAACTGATCCATGAATACATAATGTTCTTTGAAGGTATTTTCATCAATTGAAAGAACTTCACCTTCTTCAATCACCTCACCATAAACATTAAATATTTTAGTTTGATAAGATGATGTGCTTTTTGTGTATTTGATTTGAGTGCTGGTTCCTTCAAAGTAAGTTGTTACTGTGATATTCTCACCTTTAATGGATACTGCATATCGAAAATCGAAGTCTGGGTGTTTAACAAAGATATCAAGATCTGAAAACGTACTACGAGCTAAAAATTCTTGATAGATAAAATACCCTTCATTTTCAAGGTTTGGAAAACCAGGTGCATCATCACCCTTACAAGCTGTTAAGACGATTAAATTGAATAAAAATAAAAATGTAAGTATTTTTTTCATTGTATACCTCAACAATCCATCATCATTATATGAATTAGAATAAATAGAAGCAATGTTGTACAAATAACTTACATTTTTATCTTGTTATCTTTCAAAAACCATTGATTTTTAAGATTATAGTTTCTTTTATGATTTATGTATTGAAATTAATATTTCTTTATTATCTGTTGTCTTACCTTCTAAATTAATATCCACTAATCCTTCATCATAATAATCATCAAATCTAAATATGCCAGTATAAAGTATGAATTCATATGTTGAAGTCTCTGTTGTTAGTTCAATCACTGGATGACTTTTAAATGATATATCGACACTTCTATATACCTTTTCTACCTGTAAGAATGATCGATTAACTGTCATCTTATCAAAATAATTAAAATCAATTTCTATATTAAAATATGTTTGATTTGAATACAGTTGATAAAAAGTATCTTCATCCATCGTTTCTACTTTGTTATAGAATTGAGCACCATTTTTATAATGTCTTTCGATAAAATCATTTGTTTGTCTTTCATACATATATTCATACATATAAGAATCCTCTAAATCCTTAAAGCTGTGTGCGAATCTATTTGATTTGGCACATTACGATATTCATAACCTTCATAAAAAGAACCATCAACAAAAATATCTATTTCTATATCGTCATTTTTATCAAAATTAATGAAATCTGGATATCCATTAATAACATCTTGTTTAGAAGTCTCTTCAAATCTTTCACATCCAGAAAAAAGTAAAATTGGTAGTAACAGTAGTATAAATAATTTTTTCATCATTACCTCCATTTTTATAGATATACTTAGCCCTAATGAATATGTATCTTTAACACTATTTTATGTTATTTATTTTGAATAGTTAAATAAAACAATAAAAAAAGAAGCTAACGAGTAGCTTCTTTTAAAGTTTATATAATACCTAATTCATCTGCTATCTCTAAGAAGATCACATCAATCGGATAAAATTCTAGATTCATTTTTCTAAATATTTCATCAGTTTTGATATCTAATGCTTGATACATTGAATCATCAATGTGCTCTTTTTTAGTTAGTTTTTCCATGATTGAGCTTTCAAAGTCCAATAAGAACTGCATCGCTTCTAAATCATAGTTTTCTTGACTTAAGAGTTCATTTTGAAAATCAATTGTATTGAGTAATAGATTAATCTTTTTAGAATTTGTATTTAATTCGATGTAGTCATTATGATAAACATCTTTTAAAATCTTTTTGATTTCTTCGATTTGATCATAAACATAATAGAATCCAGTTCTAAAGATTTCATCTTCATCATCTGAATAATCTGGATCATCAATTAACTTATCGTATAAATGATCAATAACATTTAAAACATTCTCAAATCGAATAATGAGTGGAGAATCTAATTGTTTTAAGTTATTAATTAGTTCACTATGCTCAAGTTTCCACCCGGCATATTCGTGATATAGTAACTCATCACGCATAATGTTCCCTCACTTTATTGTTGGTTAATTAAGCTTTGTTAATTGAACCGAACATTTCTAATTTTTCAGCAATAACTTTCTTCATTGCTTTGTAACCAGGTTCTAATAACTTACGTGGGTCAAAACCTTTTGATTCTAAGTCTTTACCAGCTAAGATATATTCTCTAGTTGCTGCAGCGAAAGCTAATTGTAATTCAGTGTTTACGTTAATTTTTGCAATACCTAATGAGATTGCTTTTTTGATTTGGTCTGCAGGGATACCTGTACCACCATGTAATACTAATGGAACACCATTTGTAACTTTAGCCACATTTTCTAAAACGTCGAATCTTAGACCTGGCCAGTTAGCTGGGTATTTACCATGGATATTACCAATACCTGCTGCAAATAGGTCAACACCTGTAGCAGCAATTATACGGCATTCTTCGATATCAGCAACTTCGCCCATACCTACAACACCATCTTCTTCTCCACCGATTGAACCAACTTCAGCTTCAACAGAAACACCCATTGCATGAGCAGCTGCTAAAACTTGTTTAGTCTTTTGTAGATTTTCTTCAAATGGATAGTGTGATCCATCGAACATAATTGATGTGAAACCTGCGCGTAATGCTTTGAATGAACCTTCAAAAGTACCATGGTCTAGGTGTACTGCTACTGGAACAGTAATTTTCATAGCTTTGTCTAAAGTTGTAACCATAGCCATTACGTTTTCATAACCACCCATGTATTTAGCTGCACCTTCTGATACACCTAAGATAACTGGTGAGTTTAATTCTTGAACTGTAGATAAGACTGCTTTAATCCACTCTAAGTTGTTGATGTTGATTTGTGCAACGCCATAACCTTCAGCTCTTGCTTTTTGTAACATTTCTTTTGCTGAAACTAACATTTTTAATTCCTCCTTGACGAATTTAGCCACTAGTTATTATATAACTAATCAAATATTTATACAAACGATACGTTAATCTTTTAGTCGATTTTGTGATTTTTTAGACTAGCTTTGATAAATTCTCTAAACAGTGGATGTGGTCTTAATGGACGTGATAAAAATTCTGGGTGATATTGTACTGCAACAAACCAAGGATGGTTTGAAAGTTCAATTGTTTCAACTAAATTTCTATCTTCATAAACACCAGAGACAACCATGTCTTTTGATTCAAATATTTCAAGATATTTGTTATTGAATTCATAACGATGGCGATGACGTTCTTCAATGTACTCGGTGCCATAAGCTTCATAAGTTTTAGTGCCGCGTTTTAAATGTGCTCTTTGTAAACCTAAGCGTAGTGTACCGCCGAAATCCTCTGGGTTTTCTGGTTGAATTGTAAATAATGGATTTTTCGTATTTTCATCGATTTCAGTTGAGTTTGCATCGATGATACCAAGAACATTTCTTGCATATTCAATGGATGCTAGTTGCATACCATAACAAATTCCTAGGAATGGAATGTTGTTTTCTCTTGCATACTTAATCGCTAAAATTTTGCCATCAGTTGCACGTTTGCCAAAACCACCTGGAACTAAGATACCATCCATACCACGAAGTGTTTCTTGATAGTTTTTCTCAGTAATTTTCTCGGCATTTAACCACTTAATTGAAATACCTACATTATGATAAAACCCTGCATGTCTTAATGCCTCACTTACCGATAAGTAAGCATCTTGAAGGGATACATATTTACCAACTAAACCAATGGTAACTTTTGTCTTTAAGTTTCTAATCTTGTCAATTAAGTTAACCCATGGTGTTACATCTGCTTCTTTTGTATTTTCAATTTGGAAGTGTTTCATAATATAGTCATCAATATGTTGATTATGTAGATTAATAATTGCTTGATAGATCACATCAACATCTAATGATTCAAAGACTGCATCTTTCTCAACATCGCAGAATAAAGCGATTTTCTCCTTAACATCATCAACAATTTTTACTTCACTTCGAAGGATAATGATGTCTGGTTGAATACCAAGTGAGCGTAATTCTTTTACTGAGTGTTGAGTTGGTTTTGTTTTAATTTCATTTGAAGCTCTTAAGTATGGAACAAGTGTATTGTGTATATATAAAGTGTTCTTATATCCAAAATCACGACGTGCTTGTCTAATTGCTTCTAAATATGGTAGTGACTCAATATCACCAACAGTACCACCAATTTCTGTAATAACAACATCGGCTCCTGATTTCTCTGCTGCTTCTTTTAAACGAAGTTTGATTTCATCCGTGATGTGTGGAATGACTTGAACAGTTGCTCCTAAATACTCACCACGACGTTCTTTTGAAATAACAGATTGGTAAATCTTACCGGTTGTAACTGTTGATTCTTTTGAAAGATTGATGTCAATAAATCTTTCATAATGTCCAAGGTCAAGGTCAGTTTCTGCACCATCATCGGTGACAAAAACTTCGCCATGTTGATAAGGGCTCATTGTACCTGGATCCACATTGATATATGGATCAAACTTTTGAATAAATACTTTTAATCCACGGGATTTTAAAATCTGTCCAATAGCTGATGCTGAAATCCCTTTTCCTAATGATGAGACAACCCCGCCTGTTACAAAAATAAATTTTGTTGCCATAAGTTTAATACCTCTTTTTTT
>NZ_JAQLOJ010000018.1:0-17848 GCF_057808485.1 Acholeplasma sp. ORD1043
GTTTCTTTTATTCATTTTTGCGCGGCTTTCAAAAAAAAGGAGGTAGTACCTCCATCTTTTGGAAAGTACACATTAAACCTCCATCTTTTTTAAATACCTTAAATTTTAAAGTCACATCGTAAAGGTGTGACTTTTCTTTTCAAAGGTGAGCCATTATATAATATAATGATAGTAACTAACGAGGTGGAATATGTCAAAGTTAATTAACAAGATATCTAAAACAAGATTTATTAATGGGATTAACTGTCCTAGATTTTTTCCACTATTTGAAATCTATAAAAAGCGTGAAGGTGCAACCGTAGCCTTCAAGGATGATCTATCTGACTTAATGGAAGAAGAAAATAAAGAAAACATCAAGATGTTTTTAGCATCTATGTATGAAGAAACAGAAGGCGAAGATGGCGAAGAAGTCGAAGTCGATAAGATTTCACTTCCAGATGAACAACTTGAAGTCATGATGCCATACTATAAGAAAATAGAAACCTTATCTGCAATATATGCAGAACACATATATAAAGCACCAGTCATTCATGACTTTGATACCAAAAAACAAAAGATGGTTGAAGCTGAAATTGGGGATTATAAATTCTATTCATTCTTAGATGGATATCAAGAAACTGATAAAGCAATCCACATTATAGAATCTAAAGCAACGACAACCAATAAATTCTTAAAGCTTACATATAAATCACTAGATGGGGAAAGATACCCTATTTTTGAGTCAACACCAGATGGTATCTTAATGACAAGAGAAGCAATCGGGTATGAAGTAGATGAGGCTTACCATAAAGCAATCGATAAAATCTTAAACAGATTACACGATGCAGGCAGTTACATCTATGACTTAACTTATCAAAGATTTGTTTTAGAACATGGAGAAAAGGTGAACAAACCTGTTCGTTATTTTCTATCGGTGTTAAACAATTCATATATCTTTGATGGCGTCTATAAAGCAGATGGTGAACCTGACTTTGAAAAGGATATTAATAACGATAACTTCGTGGTTAAAATGATTGATGTTACCGACCTTACAGCGCGTTTCATGAGAAGTTTCCAAAGTGATGTAGATATTGTCATAGACCGTCTTGATCATATGACTTATGATCTTGAAAACCCAGGACCATTATGCCCTAGAAAAGGCAAATTTAAGTGTATGTTCCATGATATTTGTTATGGACATATTCCAAAGAAAAACTCGGTATTCACCTATAAACATAATCATCATGGATTTGTAGATGAATCAGGCCACAAACATTCAACAGAAGATTTAATCAAAGAAGGTATGAAGACAGTTTTAGATGTCCCTTATGGCTGGTTAAAAAGACCAATCAATCAAATTCAGTATAATGTGGTAGATTCACATAAACCTTTCGTTAACTCATCAAGAATTAAAGAAATCATATCTAAAATGGAATATCCGTTATACCACTTAGATTTTGAGTCATTCCCATGTCCACTTCCACGTTTTAAAGGTGAAAAGCCATATACGCAAAGTCTATTCCAATTTAACCTTCATATTGAACATGAACCAGGTGTCTGTGATAAGGATAAAGATAGTTATTATTACCTTGCTACAGATGAAAAAGACCAACGTGAAGCTCTATGTAAAGCTATGGTAGATTTAATTGGTGATAAGGGTACAGTTATTGCTTGGAACGACTCATTTGAAAAGTCTAGAATGAAAGAACTTGCTGCCTATTTTCCGCAGTATAAGGCCAAATTAGACGATATGATAACAAGAACATTTGACTTAATGTATATCTTAACAGGCTCATTCCATAAGATCTATGAACGTTGGGGGTTAGGCGACTCTGATTCATTAAATTACTATCATGAAGATCTACAAGGCTCTTATTCAATTAAGAAGGTTTTACCGATTTTTGTTCCTAGTCTAAGTTATAAAAATTTAGAGATTGGAAATGGTACTGCAGCGCTAGTTACTTATGCAAAATTTCCAAGAATGAGTAAGGCTGAATTTGAAAGAAAATATAACGCGTTAGTAGCTTATTGTAAACAAGATACTTGGGCAATGGTAGCAATTTTAGACGCATTTAGAAAAATGGCGTAATTGTTCGTAAAAAGTCTTCACTTATTGTATAATAAGTAGAAGAAAGGTCATTGATCCCATGCTAAAAATATATAACTCACTATCAAATAAGATTGAAGAATTCCATCCAGTACACAAAGATAAAGTGAATATGTATGTTTGTGGACCGACAGTCTACGATAATATCCATATTGGAAATGGTCGTCCTGTGGTCTTTTTTGATGTGGTAAAACGTTATTTAGAATTTAGTGGGCTTAATGTTACTTATGCATCTAACATCACAGATGTGGATGATAGAATTATTAATCGTGCGATTGAAGAAGGTATTTCAGAAAAAGAAGTAGCAGCTAAATATGCTAAAGCATTCTTTGATGTGGTTGAAAAAATTGGTGCTAAACCTTTTGATGAAACACCACATGCGACCGACTATATTGAAGAAATGGTTGAGTTCATTTCCGATTTAATTAAAAAGGGTTATGCATATTCTGTACCAAGTGGTGTTTATTTTGATGTTTCAAAATTAAATGACTACGGTGTTTTATCTAACCAAAAAGTTGAAGAATTAAGAAGTTCTGTTCGTATTGATAATGAAACAGACAAATTAGATTCTGTTGATTTCGCATTATGGAAGATTACAACAGAAGGCATTAAGTATAATTCACCTTGGGGTGCTGGTCGCCCGGGTTGGCATACTGAATGTGTTGTTATGAACAACAAACTCTTTAACGGTGAAGAACTAGATATCCATGGTGGTGGATTTGACTTAAAATTCCCACACCATGAAAATGAAATTGCACAATCATTAGCACATGATGATCATCATTTAGCTAAGTACTGGATGCATGTTGGTAGACTCGATCTTGCAAACATTAAAATGAGTAAATCTTTAAAGAATGATGTGAAAATTAAGGATTTATTACAAAATTACGATGGTAATGTGTATCGTTTAATGCTTTTAGCACACCATTATCGTGCGCCAATCTCTTATACAAGCGATTTAATGGAACAATACAAAAAAACATATGATAAAATATCATATACACTTAATAAATGGAATTTCCAATTTATCTTAAAAGATATTAAGGAAGATTCAATTGATGGTTCAATTGAAGAATTCAGCAAATACATGGATGATGACTTCAATACACCAATGGTTGTAACCTTACTAGATGGTTTAGTTAAAGAACTTAACAAGAGTGAAGATAAGAAGATTTTCAACACACTTAAAGTTATCTTAAACGTCTTAGGGATTACACCAGTAATCAATGAACCAACGAAAGAAGATCTAAATCATTACATGGATTGGAATGAAGCAAGATTAAATAAAGATTTTGCTAAGGCAGACACATTAAGAAAACTCTTAAGTGAAAAAGGATGGATTTAATTTTGAATGGTTTATCATTAGCCTTTCTAGGCGATGCATATTATGAACTTTGGGTAAGAAAGTATTTATTGTCACTCGGCTACACCAAAGTTGACCAATTACACAAACTTAAAGTTAAATTATCATCAAGTAAAGCACAAGAGTTTATGATGAAGCATTTTCTTGAAAATAACTTATTAACAGAAACTGAATTAGAAGCTTTCAAAAAAGGTCGTAACGCAGCACATTTTTCAAGAAAAAACATGGATATGGTAACTTACCAACAAGCAACCGGATTTGAAAGCTTGATAGGGTATTTATCTGAAATCAATGAAGAACGTTGTAACGAATTAATTAAAATTGGTGTTAGTTTGATAAAGTTGGGTGAAAATCATGGCTAAGAATTCACAGAATGAATTACTTGCATTGTTAGAGGATGCAAATAAAGAAGAAGTAAAACGCGAAAAACAAAAAGGTCCTAAGACTGTTGTTGTAGATGAACCGCTACAAATGACAGGGGATCCTTTAGGCTTAATTCAACCGAAAGTAAATGCTAAAGAAGCTAAACTGCCTTCTCGTGTTAAATCTAAAAACGATGTTGTCGTTGAAAGATATAACCCAGAAGTTCTAAAAGGTTTAACGACTGACGATGTTGAACAACGTCAATTAGCACATTTAGTGAACGTTTCTGAAAAAGGTTCAACTAAAACTGTCGGTGGCATTATTGTAAGTAACGTCTTTACGTTTTTCAATATGCTTATTTTAGCCATTGTTGTACTACTTGTTTGGAGTGGTGCATCAATCATGCAAACTTTCTCACTATTAATTGCAGCAATTAACACGATCATCGGTATCTTACAAGAAGTTAACGCTAAGAAGATGATTGATAAGTTATCACTACTATCTGCCCCAACTGCAGTTGTTGTACGTGATGCACTTGAACAAGAAATTGCAATCGAAGATGTTGTTATTGATGACATCATTAGACTTGCATCAGGTAAACAAATTATTGTTGATGCCGTTGTTAGAGAAGGTTCAGTTGAAGTTAATGAATCACTATTAACTGGTGAATCAGACCCAATTATCAAAAAAGCAGGCGACACATTATATTCTGGATCTTTCGTAATTTCTGGAACATGTTATGCACAAGCAACTGCGATTGGTAATGACATTTATATTGAAAAATTAACAAACCAAGCTAAGAAATATAAGAAACCAAAATCTGATATCTTTAAATCATTAAAGACAATTATTACAATCGTTGGCGCAATCATTATCCCAATTGGTCTAACTCTTTATTATCTTGCTCCAGGGGAATGGAATGATCCTGCCTTTATCGGACCAAACATTGTAAAGAGTGCTGGTGCGATGTTAGGTATGATTCCATCAGGCCTATTCTTATTAACATCTGTTGCATTAGCAGTAGGGGTTGTGAGACTTGGTCAAAACCAAACTTTGGTCCAAGAATTATACTGTATTGAAATGTTAGCGCGTATTGATACATTATGTTTAGATAAAACTGGTACTATCACAGATGGTACAATGACTGTTAAGTCAGTGATTGAATATGAACAAGTTCCAGGTTTACCACTTAAACAATTAGTATCTGCAATGCTTAATGCTCAAAATGATTCTAACTTAACAAGTGAAGCTTTATCTGAAAGATTTGGTCTTCAAAAGAGAATTCGTCATAAAGCATTAATCCCATTCTCATCAGCTAGAAAATATAGTGCGGTTGAATTTGATAAATTTGGTACATTTGCATTAGGTGCACCAGAGTTTGTCTTAAGAGATTCATATCATTTAGTTTCAAGAGAAGTTGAAAAACAAGCACATGAAGGATACCGTGTACTAGTCATTGCTCAAAGTGATGAATCAATTACTGGTAAAGAAATTACTGGTAAGGTTACACCAATTGCTTTAATCATGATTGAAGATACCATTCGTCCAGATGCAGCAGATACAATCCAATATTTTAAAGATAATGGCGTTAATGTTGTTGTTATCTCTGGAGATAACCCATTAACAGTATCTAGAATTTCTCAACGTGCTGGTATTAATAACGCAGAACAATACATTTCACTTGATGGTATGAGTGATAAAGAAGTTGTGAGAGTTGCTAACAAATACACCGTATTTGGTAGAGTATCTCCACACCAAAAGAGATTATTAATTGAATCAATGAAGAATAATGGTCACGTTGTTGCGATGACAGGCGATGGTGTCAATGACATTCTAGCGCTTAAAGAAGCTGATACTTCGATTGCTATGGCATCAGGTAGTGAGGCTGCACGTAACGTTTCTCACTTAGTCTTAATGGATTCTAACTTCGCATCAATGCCTAAAGTTGTTAGTGAAGGTAGAAGAGTTATTAATAACATTTCTAAAGTTTCTAAACTTTACTTAACTAAAACTTTATTTACAATTTTATTATCATTAACAGTTATTATTCGTGGTTTAATGGAATATGATGCAGTTTATCCATTAAAACCTTCACATTTATTAATTATGGAATTCTTAGTTATTGCGATCCCTTCATTTGTCTTAGCGCTTGAATATAACAATACTAGAATTACTGGTAAATTCTTATCTAAGATCGTCAAAGATGCACTTCCTGGTGCACTCGTTGTCTTAATTAATGCATTAATTATTTATGCACTGGCTTGGCCATTAGGTCTTGATATTACAACAGTACCTGGTGAACAAGGGATTGCATCATTAATTGGTATTACAGCAACAGCAACTGCTTTCATGGTGTTATTTACAGTATCACGCCCACTGAATGTGAAACGTGGTGTCATGTTCTTTGGTACATTAACGCTTGCAATTCTTGCAATCTTCTTGTTACCAGAATTACTGGAATACACACCAATCTTTAAAATTCAAAATGTGACACGTTCAACACCATTTGAACTACCACAAATCTTATTATTAATTGTACTTGTCTACTCATCATATCCAATGATGTATATCCTAACCAATATTATTAAGTGGTTAAAGATTATAGCTAGAAAGACAGTATCTGTCATCTCTGATATGAAATAAAAAGAAGCGCGGCTCACGCGCTTTTTTGAAAGGATTTTATAAAAAATATGATTATTTACGGAAAGAACGTCATAAAAGAAGCGGTTTTGAATAAAAGACCAATTTACAATATGTATGTTGATGAAAAACTACAAGACACTAAGTTCTTAGAGTTTTTAGAGTACCATAAAGTTTCATTTAAAAAAGTTAATAAAGGTGAATTAAATAACCTAACAGATAATGGCGTTCACAACGGTATTGTGGCAGAAGTTAAACCTTATCAATATGTAGAGTTATCAGATGTCCTAAAAAAGGATGAACGACAAGTATTCTTAATGTTAGATGAAATTCATGATCCACACAACCTAGGTGCAATCTTACGTTCTGTAGAAGCAACTAATGTTGCAGGTGTCATCGTGTCTAAGAAACACCAAGTGCCACTAACTGGAACGGTTGCTAAAACATCTGCTGGAGCAATTGAACATGTCAAAATGATTCAAGTTGGTAACCTATATCAAGCGATGTTAAATCTAAAAGATTTAGGATTCTTAATTGTTGGTACTGCAGGTGAGGCAACACAGACCTATAAACAAATGCCGAAAGATCAATCTTTAGTCATTGTTATGGGTAATGAAGGTGAAGGTTTAAGACCACTTGTTAAAAAGGGTTGTGACTTACTAGTTTCAATTCCGATGAAGGGTAAAGTTAACTCACTTAATGTATCAGTTGCATGTGCACTAATGTTATATGAAACATTGTAATAAAAAATAAATAATTAAATAAAGAGGGCGGTTATCATGGTCAATGATTTTGAACTAATCTATCTATATAAACAAAATAGAGAGGAGACGGTTTTGCAAGAAATCATTGATAAATACCGCCCTCTTATTTATAAAAACATCTATAAGTTCTATGTCAAACAACAAGATATTGAAGATTTTTATCAAGAAGGGGTTTTAGCTCTTCTTCAAACAATTGAAGTCTTTAATGAAGATGTAGGTAAAACCTTTACTAAGTTTTATGAACTCATTTTATTCAGAAGATTTATTCAATTAAAGGATAAGTCACCTAAATATGTACTTTATGATAATGAAAACTTCTTTGAAAAACCGGTTGAACCAGTCTTTGATTATCTAGCAGAAGATATCTATTTTGGTCCATTTGAAAAAGAAGTCTTTGATTTATATTTTATAGAACATTTTACTGAAGATAGCATAGCTATCATGTTAGAGAAAGATAAGAAGCAAATTCAAAATGCATTGCATAGAATTAAGCTAAAAATTAGAGAAAATGAAGAGAATCAACTTAAATAATGGGTTTTCTCGTGTAATTAGAAAAAAGTCTTAAAAACCATACTAAAGTATGTTATAATTATTTCGCATTGACTAAAGATGTGGTTTTGTTGTACAATAATAGTGCATCATAAGACCACGCTCAAAGGGTGGTTTTTTAATGAGAGAAAAAATAATTTTAGTTTGTAGCAAATGTTTATCAAGAAACTACACAACAACAAAGAATAAAACAACAACTAAGGATAGATTAAACTTTAACAAGTTCTGTCCACACTGTAACAAACACACACTACATAAAGAAAGTAAATAGGAGTATATAGACTATGGCTATTAAACAAAAAGAACAAGAACCAAAAAGCAAATTACTTGAGATCTTAACCACTGAATATAAGGGTGAGTCATTAATCTTAGGCGTGCTTGCTACAATTACAGCTGCTCTAGCAGTTATGATCATTGGTAATGTACAAGGTTTCCACATTCCAGCTGATTTCCCAGTTTTAGGTGGTTCACCTAATGACATGATCTTCGCATGGACTGTACTAGTCATTGCTATCTTAGGTTTAGCACTTGTTATCTATCCATTCTTCTTACCAGCATTCCCAGAATTAAGAAAGATATCATGGGCAGGTTGGGCCGAATTTGCAGATAATGCAGTAAGAGTTATCATTTTCGTTTTAATTTTTACAGTATTTGTATCAATTCTTGACTTAACTATGATCTGGATTACTACAGAGGTTATCGGATAATGGCTGAAAAAGCTCCAAGAAAACGCTGGTATGTGATTCAAACTTACTCTGGCTATGAGAATGCTGTAAAAGAAGACTTAGCTAGACGCGTTGATTCTATGGGGATGCAAGACTACATCTTCCAAATTATCGTACCAGAAGAAAAATATATTGAAAAGACAAAAGACGGCAAGGATAAAGAAAAGATTCGCCAAGTTTATCCAGGTTATGTCTTTGTAGAAATGTTAGTTACAGACGACTCATGGTTTGTTGTCCGTAATACCCCACGTGTAACTGGTTTCTTAGGTTCATCTGGTGGTGGTACTAAACCAGTTCCATTATTAGACGAAGAAATCAAACCAATTCTACTTAAGGTTGGTATTATGTCTAAACCTAACTATGAATACCTTATTGGTAAACAAGTTGTTATTATATCAGGTGCCTTTGAAGGTCAAACTGGTGTTGTATCAGGTGTAGATAACGATCAAGAGAAATTAATCGTTGATATTGAAGTATTCGGTAGAGCAACTCCAACTGAAATTAACTTCAATCAATTTAAAGAAGCGTAATAGTTTATAAAACTTAGCCAAGTCAATTATGATTTGGCTTTTATTTTTTAGTAATAACCCATATTATATAGATGCATATAAAGTATTTATTGTCTTTCTTGTAATGTTCTTGGCAGTAATCATTAAATATTTGATAGATATCTTGTTCGTTACAAGAAGAGACTCCAATTAATCAAAATGAAAAGACTATCTCTAAAATATGTCTTTTTTGTTGAATATTATATCGGATTTGATAATTTATTTTCTTTAAAGTTAGATGCTATAATGAAATAAATCATCAAAAAAGGGGACAGAATGGATAATTTAAATATTAATGAACTTGAATTTTTAATTTCTATGTGGCAATTAGTTTTTATTTATAATCAATATGAGCAAAATCTTGAACTTTATGGCATTGAAAAAGGGAAAGAGTTTGTTAATCAACACAGCTCTTTTATCGCATTATTACGAACGGTTTTTCATATGAGCATCATTGCTGCTAGAAAGATTCACGAAGAGAAAATTAAAGAAGGTTTAAGTAATAGCAAGTGGAAAAAATTGATTAATGCTAGAAACTATTTATCGCATGCTTTTAATGATGATAGCAAGTATACATTCATCGAAATATTTGAAATACTGATTGAACTTTATAATCATATATTACTTAAACACGATCTAATTAATAATGATGAATGGAAAAGATTGGCTGAAGCATATAAAAAAAATGTCCTAACTTGGAGCGATTTATTTAAAGTTGATATTCAATAATGTGAATATTTTTACCAATATTTGCACTACATTTATTAAAAATGTATTTCATTTTTTATACATGTTATAATTGTTATAGAAAGAAATGGGTGAGGATATGAAAAAATACGAAATTGCAGGCATTAAAATTGCCTTTGAATACACCTACGACAAATATTTTAAGAACAACATTGAAGCATATCTATATACAGGGGATGAGCCTGTAGATCATACCATTGTTGTAAGATATAAAGAAACTCTTGATGCGCCAACATCTGGTTTATTTAGAATATTCTCAAAAAGTGTTTCAGGTGTTAAATCATATATGACATATGATGAAGGATATAAGAACATTGAAATCTGGATTGATGAAGATACATTCCAAGATGTGGCTACCGCTGAATATGTATATACCGGTATGGTATTCTTAGAACTTGCACAACGTCATGGATTACTTCCAATGCACGGTTCAGCAATCAGCTATAAAGGTGATGTTATTTTATTCTCTGCACCTTCTGGTACAGGTAAATCAACACACGCTAGAATGTGGAAACAACTTTATGGTGAAGATGTATCATGGGTTAACGATGATAAACCTTTATTAAAAGTTGAAGAAAATGGTATTTATGTATATGGTGCACCATTTAGTGGCCAATACAGTTCAAATACAAATGAAAAGAAACCATTAAAAGCCATTGTATTCCTTCAACAAGGTATTACAGATGAAGTAACTACCCTAGATAATAAAGAAGCCTTAAAACATTTAATATCAAATACATTACGCCCACAAGAAGAAGCACTATGGGATAATTCTCTACGCCAATTCGAAGTGATTATGAATCAAATACCTATTTATCATTTAGATGCATCATTATCACTAAATGCAGTTAAGACCATTAAGAAAAAAATCTTTGGAGCATAATATGAAAGTCAAAAGTGAATATGTATTAAAAACAGTAGGTGATCAAATCATTGTTGTACCTATTGGGCAAGAAGCAGTTAAATTCCATGGTATGTTAACTTTAAATGAAACAGGTAAGTTCTTATTTGAAAACTTAAAGGAAGATACAACACCAGAAGAGTTAACTAAAAAGTTAGTAGAAGCATATGATGTATCATATGAACAAGCCGCTGCTGATGTATTAAAATTTGTAAGTATTTTAAAAGAAAGAAATATCTTGGAGTAATATTTGAAGACTGTTAAAGTTGATAATAAAGAACTGTTCAAACTAGTTATTGAACATCTTAACAACAATCAAGAAGTAGAATTTAAAGTCATGGGTAACTCAATGTTACCCTTTTATAAACATGATAAAACAGTTGTCACACTAAAAAAACAAGAAAAGTATCAAAAGCATGATGTTGTACTCTTTGATTATGAAGGTCAAACAATCCTTCATAGAATCATAAAAATTAAAGGCAATGATGTCATTATTAGAGGTGATGGTGCCTTTAGAAAAGAAGTTATCACTAAAGATTTGATTCATGCTAAAGTAATTGACTTTGAAACAAATGGGAAAAAGATAAAAAACTATCAATTTAAGTTTAAGGTTTGGTTATTTTTCACACCAATTAGAAGGATATTACTTAAATTCATAAAAAAATAAAACATGCGCAAGGTTAAATACACTTTGCGCTTATTTTTTATAAAACCCGTGTAAATAGATTACATATACTGAATATTGTTTATTATTCATAATAATGTTTGTGAAAATATACACAATTATGTTATCATTATGGGTAAACACAATAAAACAAGAAAAGGGAAGACAATGAAGAAATTATTAAGTTTTGTCACATTATTTTTAATTTCATTCCTTCTTATTGCGTGTGATGCGCCAGTAGATAACAGCAACCCAGCTCAGGCTATTGCTGATAATATTGCGATCACATTTGCAGAAGGGGATTCACTTACATCTGTTACTAAGAACTTTAATGTTCCAACAGCAGAAGGAGATGCAACAATTGCATGGTTATCTAACGATACAGCAACTGTTTCAATCTCAAATGGCTTAGCTACTGTAAATCAACCTAATGCTGATAAAGCAGTTAAAATTACTGCAATTGTTACATTAGATAATAAACAAGGTACAAAAGTATTTGACTTAAATGTTAAAGCTAAAACTCCTGGTGGTGGCGGAGAAGAACCGACCGATAAACTACTTTACGAGTTTACTTTTGAACCAGCAGAACTTAACCATGGTTATTCTGATTCTAACTTAACTGGTAACTTAGTAAACCAAGTTGATAACAGTTCATTCCAAATCGGCAAACGTCGTGCGAATACTGCTCAAGGTGGCGAAGGCTTAGTCTTATCAGGTGGTTCAGCAACTGAGGCTACAAATGCTTATGTATCATTCGTGTTTGCTGGCACAATTACTAAGATTGAATTTAATGCTCGTTTCTGGGGTGATGCTGATTTAGCTAATGTTTTATCAGCTCTATTCCAACAAAAAGTTGGTGGTAACTGGGTAACATTAATAGACCTTAAAGCTGAAAATGCAACTGCAGTTATGGAAGCATTTGAAGTAACAGAATTAAATTCAAATGAATTTAGATTCTTTGTTGAAGGTGCTCAAGGTACTAGTAATACTGCAAGATTAGTTGTTGATGATATGAAAGTATACGGAACAACTGGTTCAAATCCTGATCCAGGTCCTGGCGGCGGCGATCCAGAACCAGGTACTGGTACATTAATCTATAGTTTCACATTCGAACCTGCTGAACTTAACCACGGATATTCAGATTCAGCATTAACTGGTAACTTAGTTAACCAAGTTAATAACCAATCTGTACAGATCGGTAAACGTCGTGCAAACACTGCACAAGGTGGCGAAGGTTTAGTCTTATCAGGTGGTTCAGCAACTGAATCAACTAATGCATATGTTTCATTTGTATTAGCTGGAACAATTACTAAAATTGAATTTAACGCTCGTTTCTGGGGTGATGCTGATATAGCAAATGTAACAACAGCTCTATTCCAACAAAAAGTTGGCGGCAACTGGGTAACTCTAGTTGACTTAAAAGCTGAAAATGCTACTGCTGTAATGAAGGCATTCTCATTAACAAATATTACATCTAATGAATTTAGATTCTACGTAGAAGGACAACAAGGCACTGGTAATACTGCAAGACTTGTAGTAGATGATATGAAAGTTTATGGTACTGCTGGTACTGGTGGAAACCCAGATCCAGGTCCTGGTGGTGGTGATCCTGATCCAGGTGAAGGTGGTAATAATCCACAACCAGGTGTATATGATAACACTGAAAACTTCTCTGGTGCATCTGCATTATCAACTAATTCATCAACATATTCAGATGGTACTTACTCAGCTCAAGGTATTACTTGGTCTTGGGTACATGCTATGAATGCAACTGCTCCATCAGATGATTACACGATTGATGGTGCTGGTGTATTATTACGTCGCGCAAATGAACCATCTTCATTACAAGGTGTATTCCCTAATGGTTTAGCTGGATTCTCATTTGAATACCGCAAGGCGTTTACATCAAATGCTGCTAGAAACTATAAAGTTGATGTAACTGTAAATGGTCAAACAACAACTTATGATTTACCAGTATTTGGTAATGCTTCAGGTGCTGATAATACTGTTCATACATTTGTTTACTCTGGTCCAGTATTAACTGGTTCAGTTACAGTTAAAATCTATGCTACAGGTGCTGATGGTAACCAACAAATGGTTATTGATAACTTCAAGTGGTCTAATTCAGATGGTTCAGTTACACCAGGTAATGGTGGTGGATCAACTGATGCATCAACTGCACAAGCTGCTATTGATGCTTTACTTGCTGACTATGAATTGACTTTTGTATCTAAAGAAGCTGATACAACAATTTATTCACAATACTATGCAGGTTATACACTTGCTGATTATGCAGAAGCATTTGAAGTTGATTCAGTTGAAGCATATATCGTGACAGCTTCTGATGATGTAATTCTTTTAGTATTTGTTGGTAAAACTGGTTCAACTTATGAAGTTCAAGATGCAATTGATTTATTCTTAGATGCAGAAGAAGCAATTCAATTTGGTTCATATTTGTTCTATCAAAATGAAGGTGCTTTATTAGATATGACTTTAATTGCATCAGATGCAGCCTTAGCTGCTGATGCATATAACCAATCATTTGAAGAACCACTCACAACATTAGCAGAACTTGCTGAATACTTACAAATCTCAACATCTTCAATGCTTGTTTATTCAACAACTTGGGGTGAAGATGGCGCATATCCAGGTACTGATATCTTTGTTATTATCAAAGTTGGTATCTACTACATTCCAATTGAATGGCTATAATTAACTAAAATCAAAAGGGAAGAGTTATGAACTCTCCCCTTTTTTCATGATTTTCAATTGAAAGTGCTTTCTTAATGAAAATAACTTTAATTATATTAATTAATATTATCGAATTTAACAATTTTTATAACTTTGTATGTTACACTAGATTTAAAGATGGGAAAATATGTAAAAAAAAGGAGATTATTTTTGTCATGTCTACAGAAAACAAAAAGATTTACGAAGTACCCATGATAGAAGTTGTAGAGTTTTCTACAGAAGATTCGATTGCTATTTCAGGAGCAAATGGCGTCGGTTTCTTTGAAGAAATATTCTAAGGGGAGTGAAACTAAATGAAAAAGTTAGCTATTTTATTTTTAAGTTTCGTAGCATTATTGTTTGTTGGTGTGTACACACAGCCAGCATTCGCGGCAGAAGGTGATGTTAACCTTTCGATACAAGTTGTATCAAAAGATGGTGTTACACCTGCAGTTCAAGTTCCAAGTGCATATGGATCATTTACCGATGTTACTTTTGGATTAGAAGGATATGTATATCATATCTACAACACAGAAGTTAGCACAGCGGCTTCAAGACAATTTATTAACTCGGAATCTACTTATGTAACAATGGTACTTGCAGATGGGGAAAATCCATCAGCAGTATATGTTGATACTAATGGTAAAGTACTACAAGCTAAATATGGTTTAGAACTTGAATTTTATGGAACTGAACCAACTAAACCAGGTTTAGAATTTGCTGGTTGGTTATCACTAGCTTTAGTTGGAAATAACGAAGTATTTATTGCTAGTTACACAGCTAAAGCAGATGTTATCTTAGTTGATGTTAACGGTGGTACTGCTAGTCCTGTAGAACCTAACTACAACCAAGTAGTTACATTAACTCCTGATAATTTAGAAACATTTAAATATTGGGCTGATGCAGATGGTCAATTCGTATCTGCTAATCCTAACTTTGCTTTCACAGCTTTAGTGGATGTTGAATTCACTGCAGTATATGAAGGTGAAGAAGTTACTGGTCCAAGCGTATACCTATTTAACGTATCAGGTATTCGTGAAGGTCATCAATCATTTGTAGGTTATGTTGAAAAATCAGGTCTAACATTAGTTGAATTTGGTATTTTAGCAAGCGACGAAGCAGAAGTATTAACATTTGAAAATGCATTAGCAATTCCTTCGACAGCAATGAATGCTAATAGTGAATTCTTAAGATCTTTTGAAGAAGGTGAATTTACTACTTTTAGAGCTTATGCTAAGTTCTCAAATGGAACAGTTGTTTATTCTGATAATAACTTTGCAATTGCAGATTCAAGAATTTATAATGTAGATTTTGAATCTGGAACTCAAACAGGGTATATTAAAAATGGAACGACTACACTTGGTATAGTAAATGGTCTTCTTTGGGAAGTGACTAACGGGGGTAGTAATTCAGGAATTCTTTGGAATTATGCAAGTGGTCAAGATATGAACATCACGCCAGATCAAGGGTCAAATATTGCCAGAATTGATGGTAGACAGGGTACTACATTAACTATGCAAGAAGCGTTACCGTTTATTAGTTCAATTTCAATTGATGCAAAATATTATGGTTCTGCGAATAACTCTAATTTGTCTGTGTATGCAATTAGTGGTGGTAACTCTACACTATTAGAGAATCTTGATTTAGAATCTACATTTAAGACTTTTGAAATTCCAGTAAATCTAAGTAATGTGAAAATTCAACTCGTTGCTACTGTAAATAGATTGAATATTGATAATATACAATTTTATCAATCAGTTAATAGCAAGATTTATAATGTTGCATTTGCAAATGATGATGAAGTAATAAATATCCCAGTAATTGCAAAAGAGAAAGTAAGTAAACCTGTTGATCCAGTAAAATATTCTCATATATTTGATGGTTGGTTTATAGATCCGGAATTTACGACAGAGTTTGATTTTGAACAAGAAATAAGTAAACATATAACTTTATATGCTAAATTTACAGAAATTAATCTTTTTAGAGTTGAATTTGAATCGAATGATGGAACTTTGGTTTCTCCGATTGAAGACATTATTGAAGGGTCTAAAATTTCAAAACCGGCTAATCCAACAAGAGAAGGTTTCTTCTTTGATGATTGGTATATTAATCAAGAATTAACGATTAAATTCAATTTTGCAACACCAATCACTAATGATATGGTACTTTATGCAAAATGGTTACAAGAGAGAACTGTGACATTTGATACTGATGGTGGAACAGTTATAAGTCCTGTAATCGTAGCGGATGGATCATTAGTTTCAAGACCTCAAAATGATCCAACTAAATTAGGTCATACATTTGAAGGTTGGTATACTGATAACACATTTACAATTGAGTTTAATTTCAACACTCCAATAGTTGAAAACACTATAGTTTATGCATTATTCGAGGAATCAAGTGTTCCAACAGAGCAATTAATATATTCAACAGATTTCCAAACAGGCTTTACTGCAGGTTCAAGTTATCAATTAAATAATGTAAAACAAGGACCAGCTGGAAATGAATGGATAATGTTCTTTGGGACCGTCTCTACAAACTCAGCTATATCAGGTAATTCAGTACAATTTAGATGGTATAGTACTGGTGGAAATGAGAATAAGTGGGGAACAGCAACCACAGATTTCACGCTAAGTAATGTATCCAGAGTAGTTTTTGATGCAAAAAGAAACCAAGGTAGTTTCAATATTAAAGTTTGGTATTCAACAGATGCAAGTAATTGGGTTGGTGAACAAGAATTTATATTAACAACTTCAGCTACTGAATATGTTTATGATTTACCAGGAGATTTTGTATCGGGACCAATATATATAAGATTTGGACTATCCGGAACTGGTAATTCAGGAAATGGTATTACTTTTGATAATGTGAAAGTATACGGTTTCCCGGCTTAAGCCCTTCCGAAGATAACATATCACCAATAATTACAATAGAACCGGACTTTTCAAGTCCGGTTCAACTTTCGGTAGGGGCTAGTTTTACATTGCCTGTTGCATCTGCAACAGATAATGTAGATGGTGATTTAGAATTTGTTTATGCTGATACATCATCGATATCTATATTTTATGATAATGTATCAAATGAGTATTTATTTGATCTTGAAGGTACTTATGAAATAGCTTGGATTGCATATGATGAAGCAGGTAATGAAGGTAAATTAATACTAATCATTAAAGTATCTAATGCACCTTTACCTGGAACATATGAAGGCTATTATGAAAGTTTAAATGGACTTTCAGGAGAATCTTTAAAAACAGCATTAAGAAATTTAATTAAAAATACAGGTTCAGCAACTGGTACAACTGCACAAGTTCAAACAGTTGATGCATGGCAAGGTTCTTATTATTTAATATATACTGGTTTAGGTACGTATGGTAATAGAGAACATACATGGCCAGAATCTTTACTTGGTAGTGCACCAGATGACGATCTACACAATTTAAGAGCTGCCAATATGCAAGTTAATAATACTAGAAGTAATTATCCATTTGGACCAGGAAGTGGTTCATGGAAATTATCCAGTGGTAAATTCTATCCAGGTGATGAGCATATTGGAGATGTCGCTAGAATTGTACTATACATTAGTATTAGATATAACCTAAATATTAATTTAGTTGGCACACTTAATATGTTCTTAGAGTGGCATCAACAAGATGAAGTAAATGATTTTGAGGTTGTTAGAAATGGTAGAATTCAATCTATACAACATAATAGAAATCCATTTATTGATCATCCAGAGCTAGTTTCACTATATTTTAATTAGTAATT
>NZ_JAQLOJ010000019.1:0-17107 GCF_057808485.1 Acholeplasma sp. ORD1043
AAAGAAACCGCCTTTTTTATTATGTTGGTCGTAGACTAACATAAAACCACCTGCTATGCGGGTGGAATCAAAGGAGCAGTAGCGATAAACAAAAAGAATCCTCTTGGTTAGTATAATGGTAATGACCAATTGCCTTACACCAAATTAAACCAAGGAGGATTCTATCATCAGAACAATGAAGAACGATGATACAAGTAGTTTATCACATACAAGGTGGAACTGCCAATACCACATAGTCTTCACACCAAAGTATCGACGAAAAGCAATCTATGCAAAATTGAGAAGTGATATTGGCAAGTATATTCGACGCCTGTGTGAATACAAAGGCGTGGAAATAGTCGAGGCACATGCAATGTCAGATCATATCCACATGCTCGTCAAAATACCACCCAAACTAGCGGTAAGTTCATTCATGGGGTATTTGAAGGGAAAAAGAAGCTTGATGATTTTTGACGAGCATGCCAATTTGAAATACAACTATGGATCTCGACACTTCTGGTCAGAAGGATACTACGTTTCGACCGTAGGTCTAAACAAGCAAACAGTAGCAAATTATATCAGGAACCAAGAGTTAGATGATCAACTAGCGGATAAGAAGAGCATCAAGGAGTATAAAGACCCGTTTACGGGTAAGTAAGAGTGTCAAAGGCAATTGGGCAAATAGAAAGACCCTCAAATGGGGGTCGCCAGTAATAAAGCCTTGTAGGCGTGTGAGAAAAACCGCGCCTTGAAGACGCGGATTTTTACTAGGTTAATATTAAAAATATAATTTAAGTTATCATTTCACTTGTTATAGTAAGCGTTTTCAATTAATATAGGAGTATAAGAGAATTAGTCAAGGGAGATGACTTTTAAAGAGTGAAAAACTCTTTTATGTCGCCGCCCTTTTTATTTTCTTATAAAAAAGTATGCTTATTAACCAATAGGAGGGTAAAAATGTTTAACAAATCATATTTAAGGCCCACATCGGCAATTGATTACGCAGTAATGAATCTTATAAAGCCAAATAAGGTTTTCATTGCAGTCATGTTGATTGTGACACTTTTTAATGCGTTTGCTTTTGCGATTCCAAATAACAGAGGCAACAACCCACAAGAAACTCCAGTAGAGGTGCAGAATGATTTGAATAACCTCGAAAGTTATGATGTTGATCCGCTGCACGTTCCTATAGATAAAGAAGAAGCAAGCAGACGAAATCAATATGAAAAACATTATAAAAAATTAGATGGTACATTTGAAATGGCTTCATATTCTAGTCCAATTCACTATCTAAAAGATGGTGTTTGGGAAGAAATAGATAATGAACTCATTTTTAATGAAATAGAACACACGTATACAAACAAAGCGAATGAGTTTGAAGTGTCATTCCCAGACACTTTAAATCAATTTTCGCCAATAACTCTTTCAAAAGATAATCAGAAAATTAGCTGGTATCTTGATAGCAGCACTGAATCAAGTAAATCAATTTTAGTAGAACAACAACTTGATGATGATGTATTAGATAAGATATCTTCTCAAATAATGTATGAGAATGTTTTGCCAGGCATTAGCCTTGAGTATATTATTCAAAGTCAAACAATTAAAGAAAATATAATTTTAAGTGAAAAAATTGAAGATTTAGATATTAAATTTAGATTTAAGGTGGAAAATTTAACTTTAACAATTCAAGACAATATCTATACATTTGTTAACATGAATAATGAGTTGGTATATCAATTTGGGGATTTATTTGCTCTTGATTCCAATGGGGATATTACATATTCTGTTGAGATGAATGTTACGACAATTAGTTCTAATGAGTTTATTTTAGAGCTAGATGTTGACAAACAATGGTTAGATCATGCAGAATATCCCGTTAAAATAGATCCAACAATTGAATATATTAATAACATTAGTTATACTTCACCAATTCAAAGTATAACAGTATCGAATGATGGAATGCCAACTAATTATAATAATACGTATAATCGTGTCAGTTGGTCATTAATGGATAATTATTTTGAATTAGAAAGTAGAACTTTAGTAAGATTTCAAGTCCCAAGCACAATTTGGGATAAAGTCATTAATTATGCCCGTTTATCATTTAATGTACAGGATTATGAATCTTCCGTTGGAAGCCAAACAAATCTTTACTATAATGTATTAGATTTTGATAGAAATTCAGTAACTTGGTCAAATAAGCCTCAATATGATTTGGAGGTAATAGATTATCACACCCATGCTAATAAAGCACCAGCAGTATTTGATTTTACTAGCCACCTCAAAAAATATCAAAATTATGGTATAAATACTGAGTGGCTAAGTTTTACTTTGAAATTGGATCAAATAAATAATATCTTACAGCCAAATGTAATAAATCACACCTTATGGATGGACCAATTATATTCAAAAGTTATTTATGGATATTCAGATCCAATCGGACTTAAAGACTATTGGACTTATTCTTCACAAGATATAGGTGATTTAGGAACTGGGTATATTAGTGATTATACAGGTAATTTAACTTGGGTTAGACAAGATTTTTTAGTGAGTAATGAAGTTGTTAATATGCCCCTTAGTTTCTATTATAATTATGCTGGTATTCAATCCAATATTGGATATGGATATGGTGTTAGAACTAATTACAATATGAACCTTGTCAAATCAGGCTCAGTTTACTACCTGGTTAAGCCAGATTTTAGTACAGTGTACTTTCAACCGTTAGGTGAACCAACTTCTACGGAATCAAAATACATTGCTGAAGATGGCTCAAGATTAATTCTCCATGAAATCAAGCAAAATAATACAATTACAGAATTATATATTACAACCCCAAATGATGTCAAATACCATTTCGATAAAACAATAAAAAACCTTAAAAAAGTAGAAAATACAGTAACAGGAAGTTTAATAAATATCACATATAAGAGTGGTTCTAATACGAGAATTTCAGTTGTTTCTGATCAAATTGGAAATAAGTTTGAATTAACATACAATCAAGGAGGAACAGAGTTTTTAAACAAGGTTAGTATGAAGTTACTCTATGGATCCAATTTATGGAACGAAGTGGAATATAAGACATATACATATAATGCTAATTATTTGACACAGGTGAAATCATACTATAATTATGGCTCTACAAATGATCCTGCTTCTACATCAGCTAACGATAACCTAAACTACACGTATTCAAATGGAAGGCTTATATCTGCTTACAGGGGGAATTATGATCAAAGCGTTACATATGCATATACTGGAAACAAGGTTACAGCAGTAAGTGTTAAAGAAAATAATAAAAACATAACAGACTTAACTATTGATTATACATATGGACAAACTGTTTATACAGACCAATATGGCCAAAAAATAACATATCAATTTGATAATTATGGACATACCATTAATATTTTTGACAGTTTATATAATACAGTCTCATATCGTTATAGTGGATTATACACATATTTCACAGCATATTCAAATAACCTTGATGGTGAAGATGAATATGCAAAAAGACACCAATATTACGAAATTGTGAATCTTGAAAAACCGAACTACTATAACAATAACCAATTAATACATCAATCTGTATCATCCAAAGAGTATAATAATCCAATCAGCAATCACGGATTTGAATATGGTTTGGATCATTGGCAATTTGGAAGCGATGCAAATAGTGACGGTGAAATTCAAGTAACCAATCAAGATACAGCACTAGGAAAAAAAGCATTACAGTTAAAGAATAGTTATGGGGTAGTTTATGCTCATCAAGATATCAGTTTAACAACCGGACAATATACATTATCGGGTTATATTAAACAAACTAAGTCTGGTTCAAATACACACATTAAAGTTGAAGGGGCAACTATTATTTCCGAAGATTCATATACAACAAACGTTCTAACATGGAAAAAATATAAGGTGACTTTCAGTGTAACTGGATTGACTCAAATTACAATTAAATTAAATAATGGAACACCTAATTCAATTGCATACTTCGATAACATCTCATTAATAGATGGGTTCACTGATACTAAATATAATGGTGTTGTAAATTCATCATTTGAAAAAAATGTAGGATCAGAATGGAAGACTGAGGGCTATGTTAACAAAGTATCAAATAACACATCAGGAACACTAAAAGAGATTTTAGGAAGTTCAGCATTAAAAATTGATGGAAATGGTTCAAAATTAAGTTATGCAAAACAAGAAATCTTTGTTAAATACGATTTGGGTACTTCGCTTGTTATAAGTGGATGGGGTAAGTCAACGAATGCAGTACCAAATAAGGTTTATTATAATCATCAAACATTGATACCAAGTGAAAAGATAATACAAGATGGTAGATTCTTTGGATTAAAAGTAGAAGTCTTTCCAATAAATAGCACAGCTAAGGTAGAAGATTTTTATATTTCTTTTGATACTCAAGTGAAAGATTGGCAATATCAATCTGCAAATCTTACGATTGATCCTAACAAAGTTCAAGAATTGGCACAACCAGGTAATGTGGAAGCTCTTTCTTACTTCAAGGTTGTCGTCTATTTGATTTATCAAGGAGAAGGATCGGCATATTTTGATAATATTTCTGTAATTCAAGACAATGTTTCCAAAAATCAAAAAAAATATCTTTATGATAATGAAGGAAATATGGAAGCCATTATTTATAGTGATGGCACAAAACAAAGTTTTACTTATGAAAACGATAAAATTTCTCAAATCACTACTGAATATCAAGACCAAGAATACATAACCAACATTACATACCAAAACTCCTTAATTAAATCAATTGAGAAAAACAACGTTATGCAAACCTTCACCTATGATAATGTGACTAAAAAAATCACTAGCATAAGATATGGAGATGTAAATAGCAATTGGTTTAAACACGCAACAAACTATTCAACGGACGGACAATATATATCATCTGTTATAGACGAGTTCGGTAATACAACATCACAATATGTAAATAAAATGATTGGTCTCGTCGAAAGTATACAATATTCAAACAATGGTGGAGTTGAGTTTACATATGACGATTTTGGACGTTTATTCTATAATGTTCAACTTGATGGCTACACAGGTGCAACTGGATTTACAGTGTTTGAATATGATAGCCAAGGTAGATTACAATTTATAAACCCGGAAGTTAATATGAATTCTGGATTCTATTTTGAGTTTGAATATAATGATTTAGATCAAATCACAAATGTCAAATTAGGAAACCAATCAATCGCTAAATATGAATACACTACCAAAACCGGAATAAATAATCAAACTTATTATACCGATTTAATGAAACGACAAATATTTGGAACTAACGAATACTACTCATTTACATATAATGACATGAATTTAATTAAATCCGTTTCGTTTAATGGTTCAGTGAGATATGAATATGAGTATGATAGTAATAATAGACTTTCTGTTTTAAAGGATATCTATAATTCAAACATTTACTTTTATTCTTATGACAGTGATTCCAAACTATTAGCAGTAACGGATAAAGACGGAAATGACATCAAATATAGTTATGATTTATATGGTAATATTGATGGTGTAAATTATGTTGTAAATGGTAATGCTCGAGCCATTCAATATCACTTTAATCATCAAACTGGAGAATACGATTATACATCATACGAAATAGACAACATCACAGCAGTTAACAAACAATATAATTATGATAACGATTCATTACGCAGATTAAATAATGTTGAACTATCGGTTGGTGCAATAAAATATAGACAAAGTTATCAGTATGATACTGCGATATCAAATTACGGTAATTCATCAACTAGAATAGATTCAATTACATACTCAAAAATTCAAGATGATATCACTAATCAAATCTTTACAATTACATACAACTATGATAGTAATCATAATGTAATAGATTATCAAATGATTGAACATGTGGGTAATCAAACTATTTTAGCAGAAAGTCATACGTATACGTATACTGGCTTTGATCAAATTAAAAGTGAGCTTTATCGAATAAATAAGAATGGTCAAACTATGAGTAAGTACCGTGTTTACGAGTATGATTTATTAGGGAACATAACAGCAATTTATGAATTTGACGATATAAGTGACTATTATTATGGCAACATCAATAGATATTGGCTATATTACTATAAGCAAGACAGAAAAGATCAAATTAACCAAATTGACTATTATATCGGAAACAATTATCAAACCTCATATTTCTTTTCATATGATGGTACGGGAAACGTTGAAGGCACATTTGATGGAGCTAATGGCTTAGAAGAGATTTTTTGGGACGGATACAATATATCACATTACTTTGATTGGATTGATAATATTTCTCTGGAATTTAAGTATAATAATCAAGGCAATGTTACATCTAAATTTGGATCAAAGAATGGGGCAACTATATCAACACAATATGTTTATGAAAATGGAAGAATTATTGCTGAAAAAGTTAATGGACAGGTTATTTTGTATGTGTACGACTTAAATGGTCAATTAATTTCAATGAATTATAATGGCAATGAATATTTTTATATTGCAAATGCCCATGGTGATATCATAAAAATTCAAGACATAACGGGTAATATAGTTGTCGAATATTACTATGATACTTGGGGTAGCTTAATATATAAATCAGATACTTCTGGAATAAATCTATCGTCATTGAATCCATTTAGATATAGAGGACATTATTACGACGAAGACTTAGAAATGTACTATATTAATTCTAGACTATATAATCCTAAGTTAGGCAGATTCTACACCATTAATGATTTCAATTATATGGATACATTATCAAATGGTGGAATGAATTTGTATGCCTTTAAACCGGACAACAAAGCAATAACAACTCAAATCAATACTCAAGACCCTAATAATTTATTAGAAAATAATCTTGTTTTTCCTTTCCAAGAAGATTATAAGCCTGCACCAGAATTTATAAATAAAATAATTCAAAGTGGGGAAGTCAGTTCCGGATCAGTCAAAGCCTCATATGCAATTATTTTTTCAAAACTGAACATTGAATCAACAGAAAATTCAATAAGTGTTTTGTTTGCTGTATATAGCGTTAATGGCAATTTTAGTGTCGGTGAACTTGTGAATGCGAATGGATATATTGATATAGGAGTCTTTGAATTTAATGGTGGCATAGATACGAGTGGAATTAAAATCGGTGCTGAAATAACTGCAATTACTGCAGGGGGTTCCGTTGCAGTGGAAATATTGAATATAAATGTTGAAGCTAGCGTTAAGGTAAAAATCTTATCAGTTGGGGGATCTATAAACATGACAGTTGAAGATGGAAAAATTGTTTTTAAAATTTCAGCCAGCGCATTAATTGGTTTTGAATATAATATTTCACTTCAACTTCCAGAAAGAAAAGGCAGAGCACAATAAACGTATTTCTTAATATATTCATATGATTCAAATAAAACATCGAAGAGTCTTGTACATTAAATTGTACAGGACTCTTTTCACTACCCAATAAACTATATGTATTATTCAATGCAATTTTACTTGATTAGCGAGTTACAATCTATCAAATATTTATTTGATAAAAAAGCGTTTTTACGATATAATAATAAGCACATTAAAGAGTGATTTTTTAGATTGCAAAAGGACAAAACATGAATAAAAACTGGATTGGTATTGCGTTTTATATATTATTTATAGCAGTTATCACATATTTCGTCGGAGCATTTACAGAAGCTGAAAAAGCACAAGAATTTTTAGGTGACATAAAGGAAGAAGTTAAAGATAACGATTTGGATTTGATTTCTGCAATGATTGTAGCTAATTATAATGATGGTACAGAAAGTTATATTAAAAAGCAGCCACTATTTGAACAATCATACACTTCATCCAAAGTCAGTCTGACTGTAAAATTTTATGCACTTGTTGAAAAGAATTATAATAAAAAAAGCAATTCGTTATATATATTGATTAAAGACCTTAATTTAAACGTTGATGATTTAAAACAAGATGATTATGGTGATGATATCATAAAAGCGAACATTGAATTTAATCAAGTTGTTACAATTGGACAAACATCAAAATCTGACTTTAATGAGTCTTTTGCAACACTGTATGATAATAAGACGAAAGCATTTATTATCCCATATGGCCAATTATCAGCACCATCAGCGATTGAAATAAAAAGCATTACAATTAAATATGTTTTAATGAATGATATTGAGGTAAATATTCTAGCACTTTCAAATTCATCATTAACTACTATATCCACCAATGATCAATTTGGAGAAGATGCTAACCGTGATATCGTTAATGTCTCAAGTCAAAACATCAAAATTGATGAATCATATCAAAACAATTTAGAGACAAGTGATGAAATTTATTACAATAAGACACATATGGATAGATTACAATCGTATAACACTCTATATATTAAAAATATTCTGATTGAAGTGTTAGTCTTAATCCCCATAACTTATTTACTTTTCTTTTTAAAACCAACAATTGCACACATTAAACAAAAGAAACTTCAAAGAGAAGCAAAAATTCGAAACTATCAAAAAGAACTAGAGAAAAATGAAAAGGAGAATACATAATGAAAAGGATATTATTATCATTCATTATTGCATTAATAGCAGTTGTTTTAGTAGCCTGTAATGGTGATGTAGCATCACCAATTGTTATTTCAAAAGTTTATACAACCACTCGTCAAGCGAACAACTTAATCGAATTATACAACACCTCTGAGGCATCGGTTGATTTAGGTGAATATGCATTTAATTTTTACACAAATGGAGCAAAAGAAGTTTCTCAAACAATCAATCTTTCAGGAACTATCGAAGCTAACTCATATTTTTTAGTTGGTGGTTCTAATCATGGGGTTGCTGAAGTTAAAGAATTAATTGATTTTTCAAATGAAAATGGGTCACTCCCGTTTAACGGAAATGATGTTATTGAATTAACAAAATATGGATCAAGAATTGATATATTTGGTTCTATTGGGTCTGATTTTGATTTTTCAATAAACTCAACCCAAATTAGATTAGGATTATTAACTGATTATCAACCTAATAAAGAATTTAATTTATTTAACTATATTGGATACGCACCAAATCTTTATCAATACTTAAAAAATGATGATCATGAAATCAAAACATTTGAACAATTATATGAGGGTCCAAGACTTGAAGAAAGATTCTTAGAAATGCCATATGTTGATCCAAACAATAGTAATTTAGGTTTTGGTGGTGTTGCAACATCTACAGTTCAAAGCATTGCAGATGGAGATACAGCAACTTTCCAAGCAGTTAATGGCTATCCTGGAGGTTCTATGAGATATTTCTACATCAACACCCCTGAAGTCAATGGGTCTAATGTTGTTGCAGAGCCTTGGGGTTATGTTGCCTCTAAATACAATAAAGAGTATTTATTAAAGGATGGAAATTCAAAATTAATTCAATTGCAATCAATTCCAGGTAATGCCTTACAAGAAGGTTATGGACGAAACTTGGGATTAGTTTGGGTTAATGGACATTTATCACAATTTTTAATTGTAAGAGAGGGTTTATCGGAATCTGATGTTCAAATTAAATATGAAGACTATGATTTTATTCTTACTTACAAAAACGTTCCATATCTAACATTCTTAAAGTTTGCCGAAAATGAAGCTAAGAACAATGGTTGGGGAGCTAAAGGCTATCCAATTAATCCAAATGGTGAAAAATCACCAGATTGGAACTATCAAGCAAATAATGGTGCTGGAGCATTGGCAACAACAAATCCAACTTGGCAACCACATCTACCTCTTCCTTGGTAATAAAATCAATTAGGGTTGTATTCTTAAAAAGAATATTGCCCTTTTCGTTTGTATTTTATTATAAAGTTTGCTATACTGTAATATTCCAAAAAAAGTGAAAGGATTTAAAATGGAACAAACTATATTAGAAAAAATTAAATCATATGACACTATCATCATTCATAGACATAATCGTCCTGATTTTGATGCATATGGATCACAACTTGGTTTGGCATCCTTACTTAAGCTGAATTTCCCTAAAAAGAACGTGTATGTAGTAGGTGATGATTCAAGCTATCCGTACCCTCACCAAATGGATATTATTAGTGATAAAACATATAACGGTGCACTGGCATTTATTCTAGATACATGTGAAATGAACCTTATATCAGACGATAGATATAAATTAGCTAAAGAATTAATTGTAATTGATCACCACTTAAATGAAACAAACCTTAATCCAACGATTATTTATAAAAATGAAAAGTGGATATCATGTTCAAAAATTATCGCAGATCTTGCTATTAAATGGGGTTTCGAGTTTGACAAAGAATCCGCAAGCCATATGCTAGCAGGTATCATTGGTGATTCAGGTCGATATAACTATATTAATAAGGATAATGGGGAACACACATTCTATATTTCATCAGTGCTTATGAGATACGGTGTAGATGTTAAAGAAATTTATGATTATCTTTATATCGAACCACTTGCAAAACGTCAAGCAAGACTCTTATTCTCTGATTTTAAATTATCAGAAAATAATGTAGCTTATCGTTTTAATGACCAAGCATTAATTGAAAAGTCAGGCTTAGATTTCTTCTCAGTATCTCGTGGTATGGTAAATGGTATGGCGGGTATCAAAGAAGTACCAATTTGGGCAAACTTTACAGAAAACGAAGCAGGTGAAGTTGTTGCTGAGTTACGTAGTAGAAACATATCAATTGTTGATATTGCTAAAAAATATGGTGGTGGCGGACATGCGAATGCGTGTGGTGCAACCCTAAAGAGTTTTGATGAAGCAATGTTAATGATTAATGATTTAAACGAAAGGGCAAAACAATGAGCAATATCTTAAATACAATCTATAAAAAGATCAAACAATATCCAAAAATTATCATCTATGGACATATTAGACCTGATGGTGACTGTTATGGTGCACAATTTGGTTTAAAAAATATGATTAAAAATGCATTCCCAGAAAAAGAAGTATTAGTTACTTCACAAATATCAGAATATGTAGCATTCGTTGGAACACCGGATATCATTGTTCCATCTGATCTTCCAGATAGTTTCTATGCTGATGCATTATCAATTGTTGTTGATACAGCAACAGCGGATAGAGTATCTAATCCTAAATATGTTTTAGGTAAAGAAGTGATTAAAATTGACCACCATATCCCAATTGATCAATATGGTGATTATCAATGGGTAGATACATCATTCCCATCATGTGCACAAATGATGGCTTATTTCTCAACTAAATTTAAGAAATTACAAATTACAAAACCAGGGGCGGTTGCAATGTATACTGGTATCCTTACAGATACTGGAAGATTTAAATACCGTGGTGTAACCGAATTAACACACCGTATGGCTGGTATGTTATTAAACCATGGTGCTGATGTTGAAGAAATTGATAAACAACTTTCAATAGAATCACTTGATATGATTCGTTTCAAAGGTTTTGTTTACCAAAACTTTATAACAACCGAAAAAGGCTTCATTTATCTAAAAATTACTGAAGCAATTAGAAAAGAATTCAAACTATCTTATGAAGAAGCAAGTTCAATTGTTAACATATTAGGTGGTATTGAAGGCTTCCCTATTTGGGCAATCTTTATTGAAGATGGTGATTCTATCCGTGTAAGATTACGTTCAAATGGACCAGATATTGATAAAGTTGCTAACCAATTTAGAGGTGGTGGCCACGCTAAAGCAAGTGGTGCAACACTAGAATCTTGGAGTGAACTAGAAGCATTTATTAAAGCAGTAGAAGAAGTTTTATAAGAATAAGGGGGATTTAATATGAATTTTCTTGTAACAATTCCTGAGGGTGCAAGTTTAATTGAATCATTTATGACATTTGATCAATGGTTATTTATGGTCATTATTCCAACCATAATTGTATTTGCAGTCACATTCTATGTTGGACTAGAACGTCAAAACGTAGGTAAAGCAGCTGGTATTTCTGCGCATGTATTGGTAGGTATTGGTGCGATGATGATTGCTATTATGCAACGAATTATGTTATATAATCAAATGGAAATGGGAGCTAATGCAGAAGGACAAAGAGTTATTGCTCAAGTCGTATCAGGTATTGGTTTCATTGGCGCAGGTGTTATTATGAAGGATGGTAATCATATCATCCATGGTATTACAACTGCTGCAACCATCTGGTTTTCTGCAATGTTTGGCTTATTACTAGGTTCGGGATATCTTTATGAAGGTATATTCTTCGGGGTATTCGTAGTATTATTTATTACAATTAGAGATTTAAAACGTGGATTTAATCCATTAAAAGCGAGGGTCACCTCAGCGACTGCTCAATTGAAGCGACGACCAAAAATTGAAGTTATACAAAGTGATGAGATTCTATAATGAAATTTGATACAATTGCTGCTATATCAACCCCAATCGGAACCGCAGGACTATCTGTGATTAGAGTAACGGGCGAGGGTTCGATCGAAGCTATTAATTCTATTTTTAAAGGTAAAGATTTAACTAAAGCAAAGGGGAACACAATACACTATGGTCATATTTTAGACAAAGACGGTTCTGTCGTTGATGAAGTTATGATAAGTGTTTTTCGTGCACCTAAATCTTTTACAAAAGAAGATACAATTGAAGTTTCAACCCATGGTGGTATTTTAATTACACAAAAAGTTTTAGAACGTATTCTAGATTGTGATATTAGACTGGCTGAACCTGGAGAGTTTTCTAAACGTGCTTATTTAAATGGAAGAATTGACTTAATTCAAGCAGAAGCAATTATGGATATCATTCATGCAACAAATGAGAATGCGTTAAAAGTTGCCCACCGTGCACTTTCAAAAAAGACCTCAGGATTAATTGATAACCTAAAGAATAAGGTCTTAACTTTAATTGCTAAAATTGAGGTTAATATTGACTATCCTGAGTATGATGATGCAGAAGTTATGAGTAAAGAAATTATTTACCCTGCAACCATTGATCTCTTAAAAGAAATTGATGATATTCTACTTCATTCAAGAAAAACTCAACTCATTAGAGAGGGCATTAAAACCGTTATTGTAGGTAGACCTAATGTTGGGAAGAGTTCGCTTCTTAATGCGCTTTTAGACGAAGATAGAGCCATTGTGTCGGATATTGCAGGTACAACACGTGACACCATTGATGCGTATGTGAGTTTATCCGGTGCAACACTTCATTTGATCGATACAGCAGGCATTAGAGATGCTAAAGATACGATTGAAAAAATTGGTGTTGAACGTTCTTTAAAAGCAATTAATGAAGCAGACTTAGTTTTACTTGTATTAGACTTATCTCAAACTCTAACCGATGAAGATAAAATGTTACTTGAAGCAACTAAAAATAAAAACAGAATCATCGTAGGTAATAAGAAAGACTTAAAGAGAAATCTGGAAATTGATACTGTGGTTGAAATTTCATCACTTAAAAAAGATGGTCTAGAAAAACTAGAACAAGAAATTTTAATAACACTTCAACTAGATAATTTAAATGATACTGATTTTAACTACTTATCAAATATTCGCCATATCCAAAAACTAAAAGAAGCAAAAGCTTCACTTGAAGCAGTTATTACTTCAATTGGATTAGATATGCCGGTTGATATGTATGCAATTGATTTAACTAAATCCTGGAATCTTTTAGGTGAGATTTTAGGTAATCATTCTTATGGGGATTTACTCACAGAATTATTCAGTAAGTTTTGTTTGGGTAAATAAAGAATTGATATCATATTATATGATATAATAAGTAAACAAAAGCGAAAGAGGGATAAAAAAGACATGAGTTATGTAGCACTTTATAGAACTTATAGACCGAAATTTTTCCGCGATGTCTACGGACAAAAAGTGATTGTTCAAACTCTACAAAATGCGTTGCAATACGAGAAGTTTGGACATGCATATCTTTTTTCTGGACCCCGCGGTACAGGTAAAACCTCAATTGCTAAAATTGTTGCTAAAGCATTAAATTGTGAAAAAGCACCTACCGCTGAACCTTGTGGAGAATGTTCAACATGTCTTGCCATTGATAAAGGATCTATTTCAGATGTTATTGAAATTGATGCTGCATCAAACAATGGTGTCGATGAAATTCGTGATTTAAGAGATAAAGTTAAATATGCACCTTCCGTTGGTAAATATAAAGTATATATCATCGATGAAGTCCATATGTTAACTCAAGCAGCTTTTAACGCTTTACTAAAAACTTTAGAAGAACCACCTAAGTATGTGGTCTTCATCCTTGCAACAACTGAAGTTCATAAAGTACCTGCAACAATCCTTTCTCGTTGCCAACGCTTTGACTTTAAAAATATTGACACAGCTGATATTGAAGCCAACCTTAAAAAGATTATTAATAAAGAGCGTCTATCCATCTCAAATGATGCTATTGCAGCAATTGCACTCACATCAGAAGGTGGTATGCGTGATGCGCTATCCTTACTTGATCAAGTTGTTTCATTTACTAAAGATCAAATTGAAGAAGATGATGTCTATAAAGTATCTGGTGGATTATCAAGAAGATTTATTAATGAACTTTTAAAAATGATTTATCAAAAACAACCTCAAAAAGCATTAGACTTCTTAGCTAAAGTTTTACAAGATGGTAAAGATATCTCAAGAATGGTATCAGACATTATTTTAGCCCTAAGAGATTGTCTACTTGATAAAATTAGAGAAGAAGCTAAATACCCAGATCTTAGAGGAATGAGTACTTCATTAATCTATGCGTATTTAGATATTCTTAATGAACTACAACAATCACTTAAGTTTACAACTTCAAAACGTGCATACTTAGAACTAGCCATCATTAAGATGATGAACTATCAAACAATTGAGTATGTTGAGTTAAATGAAAAGATTGAAAACTTAACCAATGAAGTAAAAGCATTAGAAGAACGTCTTTCAAACCAAAAGATAACGCCTATTGCAGCAAAAGAAACAACTACAACACCAAATAAAAAGACGATTGTTTCAAGTTCAGGGTTAAAACCACTTGTAACGGTTAAAGATATTGAAGAGATTTTAAACAACGGCGATAGAGAAAAGAAAAACTTACTAAAGAGTGGTTGGAAGTCACTAGAAAATTATGATGTGCCACAACTTAAAGGTGTGGCAAGCTTACTGTCAGAAGGTTCTCTAGAAGCTGTTGGTAATAACAAAATGTTAGTTGTTTATGATGATAGTATGACGGCACTTACAATGCTTAAGAAAGAGACTAAAGAAAAAATCCTTAAAATCATCAATGCAAAGACTAAATTAATCGATGATTATCAAGTCATCTTAAGACCTGATTGGTTAGTATTAAAAGATGATTATGCTAACCAATATAATGCAGGCATCAGTAAACCTAAATTAAAAGATACAGACTTACATTTATATGAACAAGATGAAAGCGAAGTGGAGAAAATACAACAAGAAGATCCGCTCGTTGAATTCGCAAAAAACAGTTTTGGTGAAAATATAGTGAAAGTAGAGGAATAATTATGAATCCAAATATGTTAAACAAATTAAAGAAAATGCAAAAACAAATTCAAGATGCACAAGAAGAATTAGAAGCATCAGAATTTACTGGTAAAGCCTCAGGCGTTACCGTAATCATGCAAGGTTCACGTCAAGTGATCGACGTTAAAATCGATAAAGATTTATTAGATGAAGTAGAAATGTTACAAGATGCAGTATTACTTGCAGTAAATGATGCACTTGCTCAAATTGACAAACGCCAAGAAGAAACTATGGGTCAATTCACAGGCGGTATGGGCGGATTTGGCTTCTAATGTATCCAGCAATCATCGCTAAACTCATCAACGATTTCAAAAAGCTTCCTGGTATTGGAGAAAAAACCGCTGAACGTTTAGTTCTACAATTAACATCTTGGGATAAGGTTGATTTAGAATTATTTGGTGCAAACTTGATGGATCTTAAAAACCAAATCAAGTTTTGTAAAACTTGTGGTCTATTAACTGATAGTGAAGAATGTGCGATTTGCCAAAATGAAAATCGTGATCGTAAAACCATTATGGTTGTTAGTGATTCTAAGGATGTGTTTGCATTAGAACAAACAAACACATTTTTTGGACTCTACCATGTACTTGGTGGTTTAGTTGATTTCTCAAAAGGTGTTGAACCAAAGGATTTAAATATTGATGCATTAACAAAACGCCTACCAAATGCAGAGGAAATTATCATTGCAACAAACGGTACAGTTGAAGGCGAACTTACTGCACAGTACTTAAAAACGTTGTATAAAGAATCAGGAATTTCAATCACAAGACTAGGTTATGGACTACCAGTTGGTGCAGAATTGAAGTATGCAGACCAATTAACGCTAATAAAAGCAGTCGAAAACCGTCAAAAGTATTAAAATTGATGTAAATTAGTATTATTTAAAAAAAAGTGTTGCTTTATTAAACACTTTAATATACAATATAAGCGGTTTTTTAGGAGGGTTAAAAATGGCCTTAGAAAATTTAAGCGCGCTATCACTTATTGATATTGTTGAACAAATCTTAAGAAATAGTGCTGAACCAGTTTCCATTTATGATTTAATTGACCAAGCAGCAGCTCTTAAGGGTGTGGATGCAACAAACGTCGATAAGATGACACAATTATATATGGATATTACATTAAGCGGTAAATTTGTTTTTGTTGGCGACGATAAATGGGCATTGAAAGATGGCAATTTAGAGTGGTGGGATAAAGACGGTTACGCATTCATACAACCAGAAGAAATTGAAGAAATCGAAGATGATGAAATTGACTTCTCCGAATTCAATCTAGAAGATTTAGAATCTGAAGAAGAAGTTGAAGATGAAGAAGACGAAGAAGAAGAACTTGATGAAGAAATCATCGAAGAAAAAGAATACGTTGACGTAGGACTTGATTTAGAATCAACTGACGAAGACGATGAAATTGATGACGTTGATCTTGATTTAGATGACGATAGTTACGATGAAGATGACTATAACGACATCATGGATGAATTCGAAGATATGTATGACGAATAAGAGGAGAAATCCTCTTTTTTGTTTAAAATATCACATAAAGTTGAGAACTTAACTTTAGTTTGGTAGAATAAAGAAGGGCACCCATAAAATCAGTCTCCCTCATTTGCAGGGAGATTTTATTTTTTTATTTAAAAAAA
>NZ_JAQLOJ010000002.1:0-114547 GCF_057808485.1 Acholeplasma sp. ORD1043
GTTTAAACTATTTAGGCTTTTTTATTAATCTTAATTACGGTTGAATGATAATACCAGAACCATCAGTAATAACTGTTGGTAATTTACCATCCCAAACATTGTAGTATAACTGTTTAACAACAATTTCACCAATTTCTTGGATAGTTAAGTAACCACCAGTACCATTTGTTTCAAATTCAACTCTTGATGCATTATCGATAAATTGTGCACCATACATTGTTTGAATAGCTGTTACTGCAACTGCATTTAATACTGATTGAGCTTCTGCTTGTTTTTGAGCAACTGCTAAATCTGAACTAGCTTTAATTAATGCAATTTCAGCCTCAGTTTCCGCCTTAATTCTATTTGTTTCATTAATAACTGCTTGACGTGTTTGTTCTTGCATAGCAATCTCAATTTGTTGAATTGCTTTTGCTTTATCTTGGATAATCTTTTCAATTTCACTACCAGCATCTACATCGTTAATTGATACTGAAACTAATGTGATTTTAAAAAGTTCATAAAGATCTGTTGATAATGCTTCTGAAAATTGATTTCTTACCATCTCTAAGTCTTTACCCATGATATCAAAGACATTATATTGAGTTGTTACTAATTGAAGATTCTTTTTAACAATCGAGTTTAATTGATCATCTTTAATATCTGTATTACCAGTTGTACGATAGAATAATCCAGCATCCGACTTTTTAATATTATAAATCACTGTAATATCGAATTCTGCATAGATTGAATCCTCAGTTTGAGAAAACACATTGATGTAAGATGTTCTATTGGTTGTTGAGATTGTTGTTACATGTCTAAAAGGTGTTTTAAAGTGTAATCCTTGGTCATAAGTTTCTTCTAAAACTCCACCACCAAGTTCATCATAGATAATTCCGACTTCATTAGGTCCAACTTGAACGTATAAACCTGTAAAGATGAATAGAACTGGGAGGATTGTAAGTATGAATAAAACTTTTGGATATTTACCTAAAAATCCTTTAGGTGAGCGTTTTTTTATTTCAATTGATCCAAAAATCGCTAATGCTAAAAACACGATGATACCGATTAAAACTGTAATAATTAATTGCATATCTTTCCTCCAATTATTTTTAATTATTTTTTATTACATATAATATTATATGTTATTGTTCAGAAAAATAAAGGAGAATAATAAAGATTTTATAAAAATCGAAAATGACGGTCTTTAGAGCAAGTTATCATGATTTTTTAGCTTCAAATGACGCAAAATTTACACAAAAAAAGGTGTAGCAAACGCTACACCACTTCTTTTTGTTTACGGTTCTTTTTGATGATTAAATCTTTAGATTTCATAACACGGACTGTGTTACTTCGTTCAGCATCTGAAATCTTCATCTTAACTGTTTTAATGTTTACTTCAATTTCAGGAATTAAGATATGTTCAATCGCATTTACTCTGCGTTTTGTCTTTTCAATTTCCTTAATTAAGATACGATTTTTCTTATCAGATGCAGCAAGTAAAATTAAATCTGGAAGTAAGTCTGAAAGGTTAAGTACGATTTGATCTAAGATTGGGTTGGTTCCATGGAAACCATAGGTTAACTCAAATTTAGATAACTCTTCGATTTTAATTTCAGGAACTGGTACGCTCATTACAGATACTGTACCAACTGAAAGTTTAGCTTCCGTTGATGGAACCATAAACTTATCCTTTAACTCTTCTTTTGTATGGAAGGATTTGGCATAGGTAAAATCATCAACAACTTGTAAGAATCGTTGTTCAACTTTAGTTCTTAGTTGTTTATATGATTCAATTTGTGCTAAGAATTTACGCATCATTTCATCTTGTTTATCCTTTAATAACTTATGCCCTTTACGAGTTGTTACTAATTGATTTTTAAGACGCGTTAACTCCATTCTTGTAGCATTGATAATATCTGCCATTTTTAATCCTCTTTAGGTTGATAGTATTCGTCCAAGTGTTTAGTAGATACACGTTTTAATTCTGAACGAGGTAGAATTCTTAATAAATCCCAACCTAATTCTAAAGTGTCTAAAATACTTCTATTTGATTCAAATCCTTGTGAGATATATTCTCTTTCAAAACGATCTGCAAAGATTGCATATAGTTTATCAATATCACTTAATGCAGATTCACCAAGAACTGTTGCAAGTTCTTTAGCTTCTTTACCACGTGCATAGTTTGCAAATAATTGGTTTAAAACATCCGCATGGTCGCTTCTTGTCTTATTTTTACCAATACCTTTATCTTTTAAACGAGAAAGTGATGGTAAGACATCAATTGGTGGTGTGACATTTTTATTGTGTAGTGAACGAGATAAGATGACTTGACCTTCTGTAATATAACCTGTTAAGTCAGGGATTGGGTGAGTCTTATCATCTTCAGGCATTGTTAGAATTGGTAATTGAGTAATTGAACCTTTTTTACCCTTTACACGACCTGCACGTTCATATAATGATGCTAAGTCTGTATACATATAACCTGGGTAACCACGACGACCTGGTACTTCTTTTCTAGCTGCAGAAATCTCACGTAGTGATTCTGCATAGTTTGTAATATCCGTTAAAATGACTAGTACGTGCATATCTAGTTCATAAGCTAAATATTCAGCAGCCGTAATTGCCATACGAGGTGTTGCAATACGTTCGATTGCTGGGTCATTTGCAAGGTTTACAAACATAACTGTACGATCAATTGCACCACTTTCTTTGAATGACTCAATAAAGAAGTTTGATTCTTCGAATGTAATACCAATCGCAGCAAATACAACCGCGAACTTGTCATCTTTTGATAAAACCTTAGCATTTCTAGCAATTTGTGCTGCTAATTTGTTATGTGGTAAACCAGAACCTGAGAATATTGGTAATTTTTGACCACGAACAAGTGTATTTAACCCGTCAATTGCTGAAACACCAGTTTGAATGAATTCATTTGGATAATCACGTGCAACTGGGTTTAATGGTGAACCATTAATATCTGCACGTGCATATGAAATAATATTACCTTTGTTATCAATAGGACGACCCATACCATCAAAGACACGTCCTAAAATTTGTGGTGATAAATCAAGTTCTAATCCATGTCCTAAAAAGATAGCTTTCGCATCATCAATCTTTAAACCTTGGCTTGATTCGAATAATTGAACAAGTGCTACATCGTTATCAATTTCTAAGACACGACCAAAACGCTTTTCATTATTCATTAGTTTGATTTCAACAAGTTCGTCAAATTTAACATTTTCAGTTTTCTTAACAAGGACTAAAGGTCCAACAACTTCAGATACTGTTTTATATTCTTTAATTGCCATCTCTTTACTCCCTTTCTAAGTGTGCAAATTGATCTTCCATTTCGGTAAAGATACCTTTAATTTCTTGATCAACTTTACTTTCTTCAACATATTTGAAACGTCCGATACGTTCTCTAACTGGTAAATTTTCAATATCTTTAAATGTTTTATTATCTTTTAATGCTTTATTTGCTAACTTATTAAATTCTAAGATTGCACTTAATAATAAGTATTGTTTTTGAGGGGATGCGTATGTGTCTACTGAATCAAACGCATTTTGGTGAAGGTAGTCTTCACGAACGATTTGTGCAGTTAAGAGTTTTAATCTATCTTCACTTGATAATGCATCTACCCCGACTAAACGAACAATTTCGTTTAAACCAGCTTCTTCTTGTAATAAGCGATTAACAAATTGAACTTGTTTACTCCAATTTGGATTCACACTCTTATCAAAGAATTTAAGCATATCATCATAGTATAAAGAATAACTCTTTAACCAATCAATCGCCGGGAAGTGACGACGATATGCAAGGGATGCAGATAATCCCCAGAATACTTTAACAATACGAAGTGTTGCTTGTGAAACTGGTTCTGAGGTGTCACCACCAGGAGGTGATACAGCACCTATTGCTGTGATTGCTCCAATTTCTTTACCTAATGTTTCGACCATACCTGCTCTTTCGTAGAATTCAGAAATTCTAGAACCTAAGTAAGCTGGATATCCTTCTTCACCTGGAATTTCTTCTAGACGAGAAGACATTTCACGAAGTGCTTCAGCCCAACGTGAAGTTGAGTCAGCCATAATTGCGACTTTAAAGCCCATATCTCTAAAGTATTCCGCAATTGTAATACCTGTATAGATGGATGCTTCACGCGCAGCAACTGGCATGTTTGATGTATTTGCAATTAAAACTGTACGTTTCATTAAAGATGAACCTGATTTTGGGTCAACCAGTTCAGGGAACTCTTTTAAAACGTCAGTCATTTCATTACCACGTTCACCACAACCAATATAAACAATAATATCCGCATCAGCCCATTTAGCTAATTGATGTTGGACGACTGTCTTACCAGAACCGAATGGTCCAGGGATTGCAGCAATACCTCCAATAGCAATTGGGAATAATGTATCGATAACTCTTTGTCCAGTTACCATTGGTTGAGTTGGAGGTAATTTTCTTGCATAAGGACGTTTAATACGTACTGGCCAATTTTGTTTCATTGTAATCTCATGTTCAATACCTTTTGCATCTACTAAGACTGCAATAACAGTATCAACATTACCACTTACATTTGAAATCTTTTTAAGTGTGCCAGATAAGTTTGGTGGCACCATGATTTTGTGTGTTACTGCATCATTTTCTTGAACAGTACCTAATACTTCACCACCGGATACTTTATCCCCTGCTTGTTTTTTAGCTTCAAAATTCCAAATCTTTGATCTGTCTAATCTTGGTAAATCAATACCTAGTGGAATTTGAGCACCAGCTTCTAAATAGATTTTATCGAGTGGACGTTCAATACCATCGAAAATCCCTTCAAGAAGCCCTGGTCCAAGTTCAACTGATAATGGTTCATTGGTAAAGTAAACAGGTTCACCTGGTCCAATACCCGCAGTTTCTTCATATACTTGGATAGATGCTAAATCACCACGTAGTTCTAAGACTTCACCAATAAGTCTCTTTTCAGAAACTCTAACGACGTCATAGACTTGAACAGAAGCCATCCCTTTGGCAACAATTAGTGGACCTGAAACTTTTGTAATTATTCCATGTTTTTCCATATAAGTTTCTCCTTTAAATAATTGAAATACCGATTGATTTTTCAATCATCGTTTTCAATTCTTTCAATGTATCTTCATGCTTGCCACCAACCGGTAATTTCAAGAAGATGGGATACATTTTGTCATCATATTTTTCGATTAAACCTTGAACAAAGTTCTCCATTTCATAATCGTAAATAATGATTTTAACATCGTTTTGCAGTGCCTCAAGCATTGTTTTTTCTAAATTTTCTTTTGTGTCATGAAAGACTTTTATTCCAACACTATTTAAGGAGGTAAATGCTAGATTGGTTGAAAATGCCATCATATCAGCCATTTATTTCACGCTCCTTTTTATAATAGATTTCCTTAATAGAACGCATAATATGTCGTCTTCTTAAGATGTATTCGATGGTTGGTGATAACCCATCTAAGTTATAACTTAAAGATTCAATGATGTCTAATAAATCTTGTTCTAAATCAATACATAAGACTGCTAGGAAATCATGTTTTCCTAACTTTTCAATTGACTTAAAACTTGATGTTTTATATGTTCTACCTAAGATAACAAAAGCTTCTTTTATGTCTACTTTATCCATTTCTTCAAAAGTTGATTTACTCAATCTTCCACCCTCTAAAAAGTATGTATAAAAGGTTTCAATATTTAAGTTAAATACTCTTGATCTAAAGTAGAGAATTAGATTTTGCATATCTGTAAATTTCTTAAAGTATTCTAAGAATGCGATGTCTTTTGATTTTTTACTGGCAGCAAAGATCTTTTCTTGTAAGAACTTATATGTTGCATCAGATATTTCTTTACTTGATTTATCTTTTAAACTTTCATATAGTTTCTTTACATCAGCATCATTTTCTAGCCAATCATAAACATCCTTACTCTTGAAATTAGATAATTGGTTATCTACTTCAACTTCAAGTCCTAATAATTCTTTTTTAAAGACATTAGATAATACACGGTGATCTTCTGTTAGATAGAACATTTGGAATATCAGGTGTTTTTCTGTAAATAACGACGTTAAAAAATCCTTTAAATCAATCTCATCTTTCAAGAATGCATCATCTTTAGTCATATCTTTTCTAAAGATTTGCATACTTTCAAGTGTAGTTGAAAGAACATCTTTGGATAGGTTATTTAATTGTTCAACTTGTTTAAGATCCAAAAGTTCAGTTGACTTGGATTTAATGACACCATTGATATATCCTAAATCAGACATATTATCCTAGCCTTTCGTAAATCTCTTTTTCGTATTTCTTTTCTAATTTTTCAACCATTGCTTCAAAGGAGAAATTTAAATCGTAAACGTCACCTTCTAAAACGAATCCTGATTCAATATCAAGTAGTTTATTTGATAGTTTATATTTAGTTTTTAATACTGCATTTAGTAAATCAGCATCCACTAATTCGCCAGTATTCGTAGATAATGCATCTTTATATAATGAATAATCTTTTTTAGAAACTCTGATCGTCTCATAACCAGTAACAGTTTCCTTTTTAATTTTAGCTGCAACAAAGTTTAAAAGTTCTTTACCTTTAAGCGCTTTAAGTGAAGCTAATACATTTTCGAATAATCCTAAGATTTGTTCATGTTTAGCTTTTTCAAGTTCTAATTTTAGATCACGTTCAGAAGTAGCTTTAACTAAAGCAATTGCCCCTTCATATTCGTCTTCTACTAAAGAAATTTTAGCATCATTTTGCTTTTTCAATAATGCTTCTTTTTCTGCTAATTGACTTTTCTTTTCACTAGATGCATCAGCGATTAACTTTTTAGCTTCTTGTTGAGCTTGTTCTAATATAATTTGTTCAATCGTCTGACTCATAATTTATCTTACGCTCCTGGTAAGCCTAACCACATTAAGATTGAGACTAAAAGTGCTAAGATCGCATAAGTTTCAACTAAGACAGTCATCATAATACCTTTTGTTGAACCTTCAGGTTGTTTTGCAGTCATTAAAATTGATGATCTTGCAACAATACCTTGATAAATCGCTGATAATAAACCAATTACTGCAATTGGTAATGCAGCTGCTAAGTATAATAAACCTTCGTCATTTGTTAAAGCAATTGGTGCTCCACTTAAAATGTTTAACTTAATCATTAACATAACTGCGATTAAGAAACCATACATACCTTGTGTACCAGGTAATGCTTGTAAGACGAATAATTTACCGAATAATTCAGGTTTTTCTGATAATACACCAGCTGATGCTTTACCAGCAATCATAACCCCTAAAACTGAGCCTAGACCAGCTAAAATCGCAGCTAAGCCTACCCCTAATAATGCATACATTAATCCTAAGTTTTCGTTGATGTATGTTTGACCATCTTCTAAGATTAATAAAAGTTCCATTTACGTTTCCTCCTAATTTTTTCTTATTTTTTATTTTTATTTTTTAATGGAATAGATGTACTTCATTTTTAATTGATATGGATTAAATAATGTGCCGCCACCATCGTAGAATTTTCCGAAGAACTCTAAGTATTGTAGACGACCTGCGTGAACATAAGCTGATAACATATTCATCACAAAGTTGAATAAGTGACCCGCTAAATAAACAAGTAGTGCAAAGATAATGCCTATATATGGGATGCCCATCACCATTTCAGCTAGCATATTCATTGTAGATGCAATGACTGCACCGGATAATGCGAGTGCTAGAATTCTTGAGTAAGATAGAATATCTCCTAAGAATGAGGTTGCATTATATAAGCCAATGATTCCAAAGAGTGTTCTTGTAATCACATTCTTCTTTGCATGTGCAGTGAATAGAACGACTAATAAAGCTCCTGTAATTGCTAGAATTACACCGATGTTTGTAACAATTGAAGCGAAATCACCAAGTGGTAATGCCATTGGTATAATCGCTACGACGATACCGATTAAGACTAAGATCCATGAGAGTGCATCTCCTAGGAAACTTAGAACATCTTTATCTTTCAATAAATTAATTGATTTAATAACTAAACCAGTAATGATGTGAAGGATACCTAGCCCCATACAGAATATGAGCATTTCAACTGGTTTATCTAATAGTGTTAAGGTATATTCCTTTGGTAAGATACCTACTTCATATCCGAAGAATGAACCATATAAAATACCTGCTATTACTGTGGATAACCCAGAGAATCCAAATACTGTCATCATAGATTTTAAACCACCTTTTGGTTTTAAAATCTTAAGTCCAGCGAAACATCCAATTAACATAATTAAACCGTAACCAATATCCCCCATCATTAATCCGAAGATTAACCAATACCAAATACTCATTGAAGGGTTTGGGTCGGTTTCTTTTGAAGATGGTGGTGAGAATGTATTGGTGATTGATTCAAACGGTTCAACAATTCGATTATTCTTTAGTGCAGTTGGTACAACTTCATCTTCTGCTGGTTCAACTAAATCAAGCTCATAGATGATTTCTTCTTCATCTAAACTCTTTCTTAGGTCTTCAACTTTAGATTCAATAATCCAACCTACTAAGTAATTCGTAAATGCTGTTTGAGCATAATCTACATTTTTAATATCTAAGTCATTGGAGAGTTGATCATATAAAATCTTGTAATCATTGATTGTTTCTGCAATACGGCTTAAATTACTTTCAATTTCAGAAATCTCAATCTCAAGTAAATGAACTTCATTTGAATAACCTTCCATGATTAAGGCAGTCTTTTGAACATAATTTGGAATTTCAGCAACTTCGAATCGATTGTCAGTAACAATCACTCTAAATAAATCTTGCTGATTGAGATGAACCTTTATAGATAAGGTATCTTCCTTACTTTCTTCTACAAAGATTTTCACATATGAAAGTTGTAGAAGTTCCATCAGTTTCAGTTTGAATGCTTTAAAGATTTCATCTTGTGAGACTGTTTCAATAATTTGTAATATATAACCTTTTAAGACATTATGAATACTTGTTAATTTTGCAATATCATCAACATGTGGCTTAAATGATTTAAGTTCATCGTCAATTTCAACAAGTCTTTTTTCATTTATATTGATTAATGCTTTCTTTTCGGTGATTAAATCAGATACCTTTAAATCTTTATAATCAAACTCAATTGATTCAAATTCAACGATTTTATTTAGAAGTTCATCACGTCTATCTTTTAGGTAACTAATTGATAGATATTGATGCGTCTTAGTTGCATCAAATAATGTAACTTCAAAATCTTTATTATGCATAAGTGCTTCTAGATTCTTAGACTTTAGTCGCATACGACCAAATTTTGTCTCCACAAGTTTTAATGTTTTAACTTGTTGAAGTGTTAAATCTAATGAACTAAACGGTTCTAATGCTTTTATTGCTTCATATAAAGATTTGATATCATCTTTTAATTTCGACTTCTCTAAAGATAATGCATTAATTTCATGAATAACTGATTCATTAATTACTTTTTTTGAAGTATTTGATGATTTACCTAATTGATTTAAAATTTGTAAGGCTTGTTTCTTTTGGTCTTCAAATTTTTGAATCTTTAAATTTAATTCTTCAAGTTTTGTAAGTAAGTCTTGTTTTGGTTTTAATTCTTGATTTAAGCCAGAAACTTTAATTTCTTTAAGAAGTGCTTTTTGTTTTAAATTTAATACGACATAGTGTCGTAATTTATTACCTTTTTCATAAACTTCAAACTGACTGCCAAATTGATTCAAAGCTTCTTCAAATTTAGGCGCTTGTTTTAAATCAATAGAACCGAATGTTGCATCAACGGTGTTGATTTTTCTAATTTGGGAAATCGGAATATCTAGATCATAATAAGGCTCAATTAATTCGATTTTAGCTCTAATCGCTTTAAGTTTTTCATTATTCTCGTTTAACTTATCACCTAAGGCTAATACTTCATCAACTGAAAGTAAAGTTTTCTCATTGATTGTTTCAAAACTCTTTTCATCGATTTCAATGAACTCAGGACCAAATGATTTGATGGTATAAGGTTTTAATAACTCAATGACTTTTCCTACTTTTTCTAGTTTTTCATCTACCACATTATTTGTGTGGTGATTATCAGTCAGCATAAAAAAGGCATGTCTTTGTAATAGCTTTAGTGTCTTTTCCTTTTGGTTGTTAAAGACAAAAAGTTGTGCCTTTTTTACTGGAACAATCATTCTTCTATAACCTCTTTAATTAACTTATCTTTATATGCTTTTTCAATCTGAAGCGCTTTTTCTTTGAATGACTGACGCACTTTTGCAAGTTCTACTTCAAAATCTTTTTGGAGTTTAGCTTTTTCAGATTCAAACTTCTTTTGTAAGTCTAAAGATGCTTTTTCAAAAGCTTCTTTATAACTCACTTCTAAAGCCTCAATCTCAGTTTTTAACTCTTTTTGTAGAGCTTCAACTTTCTTTGCTGCGTCTTCTTTCAACTTTAATGCTTCTTGTTCAGCTTGGTAAATTTTCTCTATTGCTTTCATCTAAACACTCCTTAGCTTTTTTTCTTAAAGTTGTAAAACGACATACAAAACCCATGGTAATCATATACACATGTCAATCCGTATGACCCGTCAAAATATAAAATTGGTTTTGTTTGTATCGTAATTTCAAGGTTATTGTATCACGAATAAACCTAATTACTAAATGTTTTGCACACGTTTTCATAAAATCTTTCGATATATTGAAAAAACATAATTTTAGTTGTGTTTTTTTACAGTATGTGCTTTCTAGTAAGATTTAAATAAATCTTAATAATCGCAATCGCGATCACTGTTATTTCAAGTCTACCGACAAACATGCCAATTGTTCCTGTCCATAAAACTAGGTCAGGAGACTGCATTGAAATGATTCCGGTTGAATATCCAACAGAACCAAGTAATGATGCAAATTCAAAAAATGAATTTTCAAAACTATGGCCAAATGCCATAAAAACATAACTTCCTGCTAATAAGAATGTCATATATAAAATGATAAATGCATAATTATGTCTAATTTCAACATCGTTGACCTTTTCATATTGACCAAATCTTAAAATAAAATTACTGCGAAGAGTTCTTTTTCCACTCATTTTATCGCGTAAATACCAATAACTACTTTTAGCTGCAAGTGCCACTCTACTTTGTTTAATTGCCCCAGTAGTTGAACCTGCTTGACCACCCATAATCATAATTAAAATAATAATACCAATGGTAAGAGGTGGTAGGATGTTTAAGTTTGGTATATTTTGAAGACCCGTGGTTGTTATGGCTGAAACGAATTGGAAGATAGCAACCCTAAATGAATAACCTATTTCCCAATTAAGTGTTGCTGTAAGATTTATGGTGATAAATGTGACGCCAATTAAAATGGCAATAACTAAAACAATCCATTCCGCATGTTTAAATGCTTTTTTAAATTGCCCAGTAATTAAAAAGGTATGAATCAAAAAGTTAGTTGATCCTAAAATCATTAATGCCATAGCTATGATTTCAATACCAATACTATCGTAGAACCCGAGGGATTCTTTATGAGGAGCAAATCCACCAGTTGAGACTGATGTAATAGAATAGTTAATTGCATCAAATAAAGTCATACCAAATATCATGAAAAGAATTGTACCAATAACTACGTATCCAATATAAATACCTAAGATTAATCGGGCTGATTTTGCGACATTACTAATTAAATTTTCAGAATGTCCTTCTGCATTATATAGCTTTAATCCATATCGGTCTGAAATCGTTGAGGTTAGTACTAAGACTAATCCAACACCACCAAATAACATTAAGAAACTTCGGTACAAGACAAATATTCTAGGCAGTGTATCGGCATCAAAAAGTGATAATCCAGTTGTTGTATAACCAGCGGTTGTTTCAAAAACAGCCTGGGTAAAATTTGCACCAAACATCATAAAAGGCATACTTGAAATAAAGATAACAATAATCCACATTAAAACCAAAAACACTGCGTCTTCAAATCGTTCTAACTTAGCTAAATGCTTACCTCGAATAAAGAAACTTAATAAGATACCAATAACAATTGAAGATATTCCAGGAATTAAAAAATGCGGTAAATAAGTCATATCTTCTATGTTAAATAAGAGTCCAACCAGTGCAAGCAACTGAATCCCACCAGCAAGTGCAATAAAAACCCCTAGATAACCTAAAAGTAATTTATAACCTCTGACTGTTTTAACATCTTGTAAAATAGCTTCCATATTATTTCTCGTTTAACATCTTATAAATTGATTTTTGATCTTCAGTTGCAGAGACAATTAAAAGTTTATCACCTAATTCAATAGTAGTTTTACCATTTGGAATAATCGTATGTTTACCACGTAAAATACAGGAAATATTAATTCTTGGTGGTAAATTTAAATTCATGATTTGTTTTCCATGTAAACCATATGATTCGATGACTTCAATTTCAGTAATTGTTATTTGATCATCTTCCATAGTTAAGGTTTTAAACATATTCTTAACATTGGCTTCTTCTTTAATAATTTGCCCAAGCATATAAATAGATGAAATTGCCGTATGAATCCCTAACTTTTTAAAGAGGTCAACTCGTTTAGGATTAAGGACACGACAAATCGCTTTTTTAACTCTAAATAAGTTTTTAGCAGTTAAACACGTAATATAGTTATCAATATCATTTTCAGTTAAAGCAACGATAACATCATAATCATATGCATTTGCATCTTCAAATACATAGGCTTTTGTAGGGTCACCTACCATAACTGGAATACGATAATGATCTGCAATATATTTAGCAGCTTCTTCATCTTCATTAATGACTAATACTTGATGTTTTTCTTTCAAAAACATTCCAATCATATAGTCTGCTTCGTTTTTTCCACCAACAATAATTATTCTCATTCTGAATCACCTTTTTCTAACTTAGCAAACGCATCGATTGAAAGATTATGAGGATAGATCGTTTTAATTCTTGTGTTGTGAATAAGTTTGCCTTTTGAAGTATCAAATAGTCTAATATAAATTTTTGGTATATCAAAAAAAGTTAAAGCTACGTGCGCAATATATATGTTGACATTATCATCACCAGTCACAATAACGAAACTTTGAACTGAATCTGGATTAACTGCTTCTAATACTTCCATTTCAGTTGCATCACCCATCATAATATTGCCCGAAAAATCATCATCTAATTTTCTAAAAGCAATTTTATCTTTATCAATAATATCAACTAACTTACCTTGACTTGCAAGTTTTGATGCAATTGAAGCACCAAGTCTACCCGAGCCAATAACAACGGTTTTATTTCTCATGTTATCCACCTTTTTATGTAATTAACACTCCTATTTTACCACTTTAACAACGATAAAGAAAACAAAAGCCATATATACGATAAATATATATGGCTATTTTCAAAACTTATTTTTCTTAACCAGCAACAACTAGTTTACCAACATAAACTGTTGGTGAACCGTAACCTGATGTTTGGAATTGTAAGTCGTTGCCAACTCTATTAATGTTCTTTAAGACATCAAACCAATTACCTGATAAGACAACCATTTTAACTGCATGATCAAGTTTACCATCTTTAATAGCAACACCTGCAGCTTGTAGTGAGAAGTCACCTGATGTTGTATTCACACCAGCATGAAGACCTACTAAGTCTGTAACAAAGAAACCTTCAGTAATTGGTGATAAGACTTCATCAACTGATAGATTACCTGGTTCTAAATAAAGCCCTGCAGGAGCAATACCTCCACCAAAAGCATTACCAGTTGGTTCTTCATTAAATAATGCAGCAGTTCTTAATGAATGTAAGAACCCAGTAAATACGCCGTTATCAACGACTTTCTTAGGATTTGCAGCTACCCCTTCATCATCAAATGAATTCTTAAATGGTGATAATTCATGCAATGAGTTATCCCAAATTGTTACTGCAGGATTAGCAATCACTTCACCTTTTTTATCTTTTAAAGCAGTCATCTTACGATAAGCAGCTTCACCAGAGAATAAGCTTGAGTAAACAGCTAACATATCTGAGAAACGTTTGTTGTTAAAGACAACATCGTATGAACCAGTTTTTAATGATTTACCATCAAGTTTGCGTACACCATCTTTAATTGTTGCCTCTGCATCTTTAACCGGATCTAATTCATCAAAACTCTTAATTAATTTAATATCATAACCAGTTTTGATATCACCATCTTTTTCAAAGATTGAATAAGCAAGTGAATATGCAAAGTTATGTTTCTTAGTTAAGTTTAAACCTTTTGAGTTAACAATTGTTGTTGAACCAAATTCTTCTTGATATACAGCTGATTCAACTTGTTTAGCAAATTCGTTTTTAAGTACTTCTTTTTCTAATTCAACTAAATAGGCAATTTTCTTTTCAACAGGAACTTTATCGAAGTCAAATTCATTGTCTTTAACTTCTGGATAAGATTTACTACCTTCAAAGATAATTGCAGGTTCTTTTACAGTTAATGCTTTAGCATTTTGAATTAATCTATCGAAAACTAATTCAATTGCTTCATCAGTTAAATTTTCAACTGATGCTGAAACTAATTTTTCATCAAAGATACCTTTAATTCTAGCAGTTGTTACATCACTGTTTGAGAATGATTCAACTTTACCTTGATAGACTTCAATTGATAGTGATTTACTTCTTGTTGAGTAGATTTCTACATCTGTAAAGCCTTTTTTAAGACCTAATTGGATCCATTTATTAAACATTAGCGACTTCCCCCTTGACCACCGACAACCATCTTAGATACACGGATAGTTGGTTGACCAACGTCAGTTGGAATAGAACCTGATCCCGCACCACACATACCTTGTCCATATGTCTTGTTGTTTGCAACACGGTCGATTAATTTAATAACTTCAGCACCGTGACCAATTAACATTGCACCACGTACTGGTTTACCGATTTTACCGTTTTCAATCATGTAACCTTCTAACACTGCGAAGTTGAATTCGCCAGTTGCAGGGTTTACAGTACCACCACCAAGTTTTTTAGCAAATAAACCATATGGTGTGTCTTTAATAATATCTTCCCAGTTATCTTTACCATTTTCAATGTAAGTCGTATTCATACGAGCAGTTGGTGCATATTTATAGTTTTGACGACGACCACTACCAGTTGAATGGTAACCCATTCTCTTACCATTTCTAACGTCTGATAAATAACCTTTTAAAATACCATTTTCAATTAATAAATTCTTTTGAGTTTTGTTACCTTCATCATCGAAAGTACTCCTACCCCATTGACCTTCTTCATCACCATCATCATAAGCAGTAACAACATCACTCGCTACTTTTTCGCCTAGTTTACCTGCAAATGGAGATAAACCTTTAGAAACTGCAGATGTTTCAAGTGGGTGACCAACCGCTTCGTGGAAGATCACACCACCAAAGCCATTGTGGATAACAACTGGAAGTTCTTGAGGCTCCATGTTATCTGCATAAAGATAAGTCATAACTGATTCTGATACTTCTTTAGCTAATTGTTTGAAATCTATCTCATCAAAGATTTCAAAGCCCATATTTCTACCTGGTGCTTCATATGCATCTTGCATTAAATTACCATCTTGAGCAGTTGCTGACATAACAACACGCGTATATGTTCTAACATCATCTTGGAAAATACCATTTGAGTTAGCGATTAATACTTTTTGTTCCCATTCGATTAATGTCACACCAGCTTGAATAATCTTATCACTACCTGATTTGATAATGTTTGATAATTCAACTAATTTTTGACTCTTAACTTCTGGTGATAATGCATTATGAGGAATTTTAACTGTGTATTTATAAGGTTTCTTTTCACCTAAAGGTTTAGCAATGTTTCTTTCCCCTTTAAATGAACCTCTTAAATTAAGCATTAATTTCTTAACTGCATCATAAGTTGTTTCATTGGTAAAACCATAGACTTCATCGATTCCTTGTAAAAGACGCACACCTACACCATGAACATTACCCATACCAACACCGATAACATCACCGTTATTGACACGAATATTTCCTGAGTAAGTATCTTCTTGGAAGATTTCTGAGAAATCTGCTCCTGTTTCTAATCCGAGTTGGAGCAACTCTTGAAGTTGTTCTTTGTTAAGCATTGAGAATCTCCTCCTGTTTGTCATATTGTAACTGATAAAGGTTATAATATAAACCTTTTTGTTTTAATAATTCTTGGTGAGTACCCATTTCTTTGATCTCACCCTTGCTCATGACAATAATTTTATCACTATGCTGAATTGTTGATAAGCGATGTGCAACAATTAACATTGTTGAAATATTCATCATTTTCTTTAATGATTCTTGAATGATTGCTTCAGTCTCTGAGTCTATATTAGCAGTTGCTTCATCTAGAATCATGAGTCTTGGTTCATATACTACAGCTCTTGCAAATGAGATTAATTGTCTTTCTCCACTTGAGAAGTTATTACCACGTTCGCGCACCATATGGTTTAATCCATCTGGTAATTTATTTAATACATGGTTTAAACCAACATAGTTTGATGCTTCAACCACTTTTTCTTCACTAATGGATTCATCATGTAGGGTGATGTTATCACGGATGGTTCCAGAGAATAGGAAGACATCTTGTAGCATTTGTCCGACAAATGAACGTAATGAAGAACGTTTGATTTTCTTAATATCAATACCATCAATTAAGATTTGACCTTTTTGAATATCGTAGTTTCTAACAATCAGTTGTAGAATTGTTGTTTTACCTGAACCTGTTGCACCAACAAAGGCTACAGTTTCATCTGGTTTAACTTTAAATGAAACACCTTTTAAAACCCATTCATCTGGAATGTATTGGAACCAAACATCACGAAATTCAATATTACCGCTAAATGACTCTAATTCAATCGCATCAGGATCATCAACTATATCAGGTTTAGTATCTAAGACGTCAAAGATCTTTTCAGCTGATGAGAATCCATTTTGAAGTGAGTTGAATTGATCAGCAATGTTTTGGATTGGGTCAAAGAATTGACCAACATATACATAGAATGAAATGAACATACCAACAGATAGGCTACCTGCTAGTACTGCTGATATACCAAAGTATATGGCAAGTACTGTACCAACCATCGCTAGACACCAAATAACTGGACGGTAAATAGAGAAGGTAACAATTTCTTTAAGGTATGATTTTTTTAAGTTGTTGTTAATCTTTTTAAATTCGTTAAATTTCTTTTCTTCTTGGTTAAAGACTTGCGTAATCTTCATACCTGATAAGTTTTCTGATAAGAAAGCATTCACTTCACTAACGTTATTTCTAACTTGGCGATATGCTTTTCTTGAATATTTTCTAAATAGGTAAGATGCAACAAAGATGACAGGCATCGTTGTCATCGTAATTAATGCCATTTGCCAGTTAATAACAAATAAGATAATAGCAATAATTAAAATCATCATCACACTTCTAATTAAGTTTACAAGTGAGTTTGTAAACATATCAGAAATATTACCTGGGTCATTGGTTGCACGAGTCACTAGTTTACCAACTGGTAATTGGTTAATTTGACCAATTGATAAGTTTTCAATGTGTTTGAAGACTTCAATTCTCATATCATGTGTCACTTGTTGACCAATATGTTGTAGCATCATGTTTTGGTAAAAACCTATAACAACTGATGCCATCATAATTATGAGTAAGACAGCAGCTCCAATACCTAAAATCAACATTTTAATTTCAAGCGGCATCACTGCTTCTGGTTTAGCCATTAAGTCGACTGCTAACCCTGATGCTAATGGTAAGACCATATTAGCAAAGGTAGTAACAATCATTAATAAGAATGAACCAATAAACTTCCAAGTATATGGTTTTAAGTAAGATAAGAGTCTAACAACAATATGCTTATCTTGTCTAACTTCTGAGTTGTCATTAAAATCACGCATGATGTTCACCCTCCCCTACTAATGCTTCTAGTTCTTGGAGTTTAACCATCTCTTGGTAAACTGCATTTGACTTCATCAGTTCTTTATGAGAACCAAAGCCAATGAGTTTTCCATTTTCAAGAAGTATTATTTTGTCTAATTTTTTAACCGTTGAAATACGATGTGCAATCATTAAAGTTGTTCGACCTTTTCTAATCTTTCTAAGATTTGAGATGATTGCATCTTCTGTTTTAGTATCAACTGCTGATACAGAGTCATCTAGGATTAAAATCGTTGGATCTTTAGCCAGTGCTCTTGCAATTGAGATTCTTTGTTTTTGACCACCAGAGACTGTGACACCACGTTCACCTAGCATGGTTTCGTATTTCATTTGGAAATCCATAATATTATCATGAACATCTGAAAGTTTAGCAATTTCAATTAATTTTTCATCTTCCAGTTGTTCTTTAAATGCAAATCCAATATTGTTTTTAATCGTATCTGAATATAAGAAGTTATCTTGTGGAACATAACCAATCGCATCTCTTAACGACTTAGTGTAGATATCATTGATATCATGACCACTAAAACTTATCATGCCGTAATCGGTATTATAAACGCGTAAGAATAACTCAACTAAGGTAGATTTACCAGAACCAGTTCTACCTAATACCCCAATCATTTCTCCAGCTTTAATCTCGAATGAAACATCTTCAAGTGCTGGTTTATCAGCATCCGGATATTTAAATGTTAAATTCTTAACTGAAATTGAACCATCCAAATTCACATCAACTAGTACATCTTTATGATTTGTAATATCAACTTTAGCTTCTAAGAATTTGTATATACGTTTTGCAGAAGCTTGAGCTTGTCCATTTAAGTTCATGAACCAGCTAATTGCAAATACTGGCCATAATAATGTGAAGAAATATGAGATATATTCAGTCATGGTACCTGAATTTAAATTACCATAGGCAATTAAAACTGAACCATATACTAAGATTGATAAGACAACAAGTGTAATCATAACGTCAATAATGATATTTACAATAACGGCATAACGCATATGCTCCATTGACTTATCATACACATCTTTACTTCTCTTACCAAACGTTAATGCTTCATAGATTTCTTTAACATAAGCTTTAATCACTGTAATACCAGTAAATGATTCTTGAGTGAAATCACTCATTGATTCAAATGCTTCTTGTCGAAGTTTGAATTTCTTTTCCATCTTTAATTCTAGGAAGAAAACAAGTACACCCATTAAAGCGATTGGAATAAATGCATATAGTGTCATCACCCAGTTTAATGAAAACATTCTAATTAAGACAAACGCTCCTAGGAATAAACCATCAATTAAGGTTAATAAACCAAATCCAAAGAGTTCCCTAACCGCATTTAAGTCATTAATGAAATAACTCATTAAGCCGCCGATTTTCTCATGAGAATAAAAATCTTGAGATAATTCGGTCGCTTTTTTAAACATTTGTTCACGGATATCTGTTTCAATTTTACGTCCATTTCCGAATAGCAGATAACGCCAGAGAAATCTCCCTAGCGTCATTCCAATTACGATTACAATAATAAATTGTAATAATCCAAAGATATCAGATATTTGCGTAAATACGCCATCCTCAACCCCTGTGATGATTTCATTGATAATTCGTGGAATCTCTAATTGGTAATAATCTAGTCCGATTAAGATGATTACACCAAGTAGGAATCCAAATCCATATTTAATATAGTAGTGTCTAAAGTGTTTTAAAAAGATCATTGCTTAACTCCTTATTAAAAATTATATCAAATATGGCTTAATTTTTATTTAAATTAAGATTGATAATTTTTAGCTTGTGTTGTGAATAGTTCATAATATAGTGAATTAGTTTTCTTCATTAAGTTTTGGTGTTTGTCATAATCTTCAATTTCACCATTGTTAAGGACTAAGACTTTGTCACAAAATACAGATGAACTCATACGGTGCGAAATATAGAGAGCTGTTTTTTCTTTGACTAAGTCATTGAAGTGTTCATAAATTTCTGCTTCTGCTATTGGATCTAGAGCAGCAGTTGGTTCATCTAAAATAATTAAATCTGAATTCTTGTATAGTGCACGAGCAATTGCTATCTTTTGAGCTTCACCACCGGATAACTCGATACCTGATTCATATAAACTCTTACCATAATATGATTCGATACCTTTTTCGAGTGAAGCTAACTTTTTGGAAAGAGATACTTTGTTAGCTGCATCTTGTGCACCTTGAGGGTCATTTGGATGACCGGCTATGTTTTGAGCAATGGTATAAGCAAATATTTTAAAGTCTTGGAATACTGCTGCCATTCTCTCCACATAAGATTTATATTCATATGCATCAATGTTAATCCCATTGATCAATATTTCACCTTCTGTTGGTTGATAGAATCTGGATAGTAATTTAACTAATGTTGTTTTACCGGCACCATTAAGTCCTACCACTGAAATCTTTTCACCTTTATTCACTTTAAATGAGATATTCTTTAAAATCATTTGTTCAGTTTTAGGGTATTTAAATGATACATTTTTAAATTCAATTGTTTCAATTGGACCCAAAGTAAGATTACCTTTATGTAGTTCATCTTGAAGTGGGATTTCTAGTAATGTAAAATATGGTTTAATCCATTCAACATTACGTTTTAAATCAGCTACAGTACCTACGACTGATGCTAATTGTTCTCCAAGTTGAATCGTTGTACCTGTGTATAAGATGAAATCTGAAATAGGAATGATATTAGCAAGTGTCTTAATTGCAATATAGATATATGAGAACCCCATAACTGCATAGTTAATAACATCACTAGCAAAGCTAAATCTACTCATACCCATTTGAATATCTTCTATCAAACCGACTGTTTCATTTGTAAATTCACTTGTTTTTTCATGAACAAGTTTGTTTAAATTGGTAAAACGATAATCTTTTTGGTTTTCAACATTTAGTAGTGTTGACAAATAATAACCGAATCTTCTATTGATTGGAATCATGTTATTGGTTAATGTCAATTGGAACTTATTTGACATATTAAAGATTAAGACATGTAAGACTAAGGCACCAAGTAAGACAACAATCATAATCCAGTCAAAGAAGAATAGAATGAGTCCTAAAGATAGAATTGAAATAATACTTGATGTAAATGTTGTCATATACTCAAGAAGCATCCAAGTAACACCTTGATTATCGATAGCAAACTTAGCGCGTTCTCTTAAATCTAGGAAATAAGGATCTTCTAACTTTTCATATTCTAATCTCATCACACGACTTGTTACATATCGGTTTAAATCATAACGAAGTTCAAATCTGACAACTCTTAAAACTTGATCTAAAAGCTTAGTTAAGAATAAGAGACCAATTTGAATTAAAACAACCGTAATGGCAAGTCGAACTGTTTGTTCATATGATGCAGTAAGAACTAAGTCAATAATCCATTTAACTGCATATACTCCAATAAACATTTTTGACACGTTAAGAATCGCTTGAAGGAATGATATTAGATAGAATAAAGGATTAATTTTGAATGTTAATTTGATAAATTTAGCTAATGTTTTGAACATTTTCTACATCCTCCCCAAGGACCCCTTCTTGATAATATTTACCTTGTGTAACAAACATGTTGTAATAAATCCCCTTTTGATTCATTAATTCATCATGTGTTCCATATTCTTTTAATGTTTGTCCATCAAATAATGCGATATGATCACAGAACTTAGTAGAGGATAAACGGTGTGAAATATAGATGGATGTTTTGTTACCAGCAAGTGCGTTAAATTCTTCATAAATTTTAGCTTCTGCAAGTGCATCAAGGGCTGCTGTTGGTTCATCTAAGATAACCACTGGACCATTTTTGAAGAGCGCTCTTGCAATAGCTATTTTTTGACGTTCACCACCTGAGAAATCAACCCCATGTTCATCAATTACTTTTAATACTTGTTGATCATATTGGTTTGGTAAACTTTCGATTTTTTGTTTTAAACCAACCGCTTCTAAAGCCATTTTAGCGCGATTGATTGATGCTTCATCATCTTGTAGACCAGTGACATTTTCAATCACAGATGCAGCAAATACGTGCACGTCTTGGAAGACAACTGAGAACATTTCTTGATAACGACGTTTGTCGAAATTTTGTGTGTTAATACCATTAATTAAGATTTCACCTTCAGTTGGTTTGAATAACCCACAAATTAATTTAACTAGAGTGGTTTTACCAGCTCCGTTAGCACCAACGATTGCTAACTTTTCCCCTTTTTCTATTTTGAACGATAAATTTCTAACGATCCAATTTTCAGTTTTTGGATACTTAAATGATACATTTCTAAATTCAATATCAAATGTTTCTGTTAACGGTTCTAATAAACCTTCATAACTTACATACGATTGGTCTTCCATAAAATCATAATAATCAGCAACAAATCTGCTACCAGATTTAATTCTTGCGACATCACGTCCTAAAATGCGTAAGTTATTTGATAGTGATGCAACTGCAACTAAATACATTGATAATTCAGCAATCGTTAGTTGACCGGCAAAGTATGCAATAATAACTAAAACGTAAGCTAGAATATCTTGAAGCAATAATGGAATAAGTTCTAGAAGACCTGCTTTAAAGTCATGTCTTGCAAGACTCTTAATCACACTGGTTAAACTTCTTACTGACTTCTTGTGTTCTTTTTCAAGTGGTTCTTGTAGTTGATAGATTCTAATGTCTTTACCATATGAGAAATCATAAGTTGTATCATAGAAATATCTTTCTTTTCTAAACTCTTCTGATAATTGATCACGCTTTGAGTAATCGAATTTACCAATTAAGTATTGTGCATAAGCAGATACAATACATGTGAAGAGTGTTGCGATAACTAACCAGAAATTAAATGCACCTACAAGTGTTGCAGTAGCAATAATTGTGACTAACATACTTAAGATTGTGTATGTTAAGGCATAGTTTCTTTGAAAACCATCCATGTCACCACCTAGTGAATCTAAGGCAGTCTTCGATTTATTTTGGAAATCTTTATCTTCCATGAATGGATAATCAACTTCCATAAACTTCCTATTATAAGCTAAGAATTGTTTAATTCTAACTTCGATAAATATGACATCTGTTTTGGCATCTGCAAATCGTTTAAAGAACATGAATAATGCAATGGTTGTGATCAAGGTTGCAATAAAGTAATAAAGTTCTTGAGCACCATATTGAGTTAATCCGTCAATAATTAATTTTGTTAAATAAATACCAGATAAATTGATTATTGCTGTCGAAATGATACCTAATATCATGTAAAAGTATACAATTCTACGTTTATATGTTTTAAATTCTTTAAACTGTTTCTTGAGCGTTTTGAAAACACCTTGCTTTTTTCGCAATGTTTGTTCCATAAATTATTCCCCTTATTAAGGGGAGAGCTTGATAGCTCTCCCGAAATTAATTGATGATTATTCGATTACAATTCTAACTTTTGCGCCGTCTTCTGATTCAACTGAAACAATTTCACCATTGGCACCATTTTGTACCATTTCTAAGATTGATTCAATGTCGATATCAAATTCATCTAAGTTGACATTACCAAATTTGCCTTTGCCTAATACTTTAGCAAATTCAATTGGTACATTGATTCTAACCTTTTCACCATCTTCACCATCTACATTGATACGTAACATCTTGAAGGCATCTTTCTTTCCGCCTCTTGGTTCAACAAACACTGGTGCTTCTGGTGCTTTTGGAGCTTGTGGTGCTAATGCTTGTAGTAATGCTTCTGCTTGTTCTGAGTTAATTTTTCCGTCTTTTAATAATTCTAAGATTGCTAATCTTTCTTCTTTAAGTTGATCTGCCATGGTTATTTACCGCCTTTTAGATTTTTAATTTTTCCTAATGCTTCTTCGACTGACAATGAGCCGTCTTTAATTTTGTCTAAGATGTCTAATTTTAATTGTTTAGCATCTAAAACTACTGCTTTTTTCCCTTCAGCTTTTGCTGTATGAATTTCATCGATTGCTTCATCGTTTTCATCAGCATCAGGTTTATAACCTAAAGCTACGATGGCTTCTTCTAAATACTTCTTAACTGTTGGGTATGAAACATTCATTTCTTTTTCTACTGATTTGATGTTTCCACGATTTTTGACAAATAATTCAATAAATAATAAAGTTTCTGGTGTTAAATAATTAAACTTCGAGAATCCGAAGTCACCTTGGATTTTGGTATGACAATGATCACATTCTAAGTGTGTGATGTGTAGGTCATGATTACATACTGGACAACAAGTAATTACTGGATTTAAATTTTTCATTTATTCTTTTTCCTTTTTGTTTTTTTGTTTTTTGTTTTCTTATTAGACTGAATGCACTGTTGCATAACCGTCATGTTTTTCAAGTACTAAATTGAATCCTTTGAAGTCTAAGATTTGTTTAACTGCTTTAGCTTCATGTTTTATTTTACGATATCTTTTTTGATTATCTAAAACAAGTTTAACGATTAACATTGGAATTGGTAATAATAGTAAGATTGCTAGTAACATAATGATTTCCCCTTTATCCTTATGATTTTAAATTTAATTAGATTGTACGAACTCTATTGTAGACATCTTGTTGTTTAACAACTAAATTGCACCCTTCAAGTTCTACTAATGAAGCAAGTTCATTGATGACTGTTTGGTCAGCGATTGGTCTTTTACCTCTTGAATCTAAAACTGACATAATTGCCCAGATTGGAATTGGTAATAATAGTAAGATTGCTAATAACATAATTTGATTTCCCCTTTGATTGATATTTTATTTTTATTATATGGTTCGCATTTTAATTAATGCGTCTTTCTGTTGTACGACTAAGCTACAACCTTTTACTTCTAACATTGATTTCACAGATTCAAGTGTTTCTTGATCCATCTCTGATTTATTCATATTTTTATTTAAGATGAATTTAACTAACCAAATTGGAATCGGTAGTAGGAATAAGATTTTTAAGAATAAATTCACACCTTTTCCTTCTTCGACTTGAATTGATAGTTTTACAAAATGCGCTTTTGGATAAATCCTTTTTTCACGTTTAGGCTTATATAACTTTCTATAAGCTTCTTCGACTGACATTTTGTTTCGTGAAACTTTATTTAGTATTTTATTTTTTGTCATTTTTTTTGTAAATTCCTTAATTTTTTTAATTTACACCTTAATTATATTGATTATGTTTTGATATGTCAATACTTCTGCAATAAATTTATTTAAAAAAATTAAAATAATTAATATCGACCTTAATTTTTTTAATTTTTGTGTTAAAAATATTAATTTCTAACTTAATTTTTTGTTATATAGGGAAAAAATAGTATAATATAGTCATGAAATGAGGTTAAACAATGACAAGATTAACAAAACGTTTTATCAAATACGTCAAAATTGATACTCAATCTGATCATGATTCACAAACTGTACCTTCTACTTCTAAACAAAAAGATTTATCAAAAGTGCTTTTAGAAGAATTAAAGGCGATGGGTGTTGAAGCATTCTTAGATGATTTAGGCTACACGTACGCGCGCATACCTTCTAATATAGATAAAAAGGTACCAGCAGTTGGATTCATCTCACACGTTGATACTTCTCCTGATGCACCGGGTAAAAATGTAAACCCAAGAATCATTGAAAAGTATGACGGTTCTAAGATTCAATTAAATAATGAATATTCGATGGCACCAGAACAATATCATGACTTAAAGAAAGTATTAGGTGAGGATATCATTGTAACTGATGGTAATACCTTACTTGGTGCAGATGATAAAGCCGGTGTTGCTGAAATCATGGAATTAGTTGAAAGAATCGTTGAAAATAAAGAATTCAAGCATGGTGACATTTATATTTGTTTCACACCTGATGAAGAAATCGGACGTGGGGCTGATCATTTCAACTACGATTGGTTTAAAGCAGATTTTGCATATACTGCTGATGGTAGTGAAGTTGGCGGTATCGAATATGAAAACTTTAATGCTGCAGCTGCTAAATTAACATTCACTGGTATCTCAATTCACCCAGGTAGTGCTAAGAATAAAATGATCAACTCATTACATCTGGCAATGGAATTCCATTCAATGTTGCCTAAGTTCTTAGATCCTGCAATTACAGAAAAGTATGAAGGATTTAATCATTTAACTGACATTCATGGCAAGGTTGAAGAAACAATTACTAAATATATCATTCGTAACCACGATATGACTTTATTTAGACAACAAATTCAAGAATTCTACACAATTGCTGAATATATTAATAAAAAGTATGGCTATGAAGCAGTTAAGGTAAATATTAAAGATTCATATTTAAACATGTATGAAATCATTAAACAACATCCACATATTATTGATTTTGCAGTAGCTGCAACCAAGATGGCAAATGTAACTCCACACTTTGAAGCTATTCGTGGAGGTACAGATGGTGCAAGATTAACTTACGGTGGCCTACCTACACCAAACCTTGGTACTGGTGCTTTCCACTTCCATGGTAGATTAGAGTTTGCTTCAATCAACCAAATGGAAAAAGCTGTTGAAATCTACACTAACATCGTAAAATTAATTGCAGAATCAAAATAACCAAGTCGTCTGACTTGGTTTTTTCTTCTCTTTATATATAGAAAGGGTATAATTAATATTAGGAGGTATTTATATGTATATTGCAAATAAAGAACGTTACTCAAAAATGATTTATCGAAAACTTGGAAAATCCGGATTAAAATTACCCGTATTATCTTTTGGACTGTGGCAAAATTTTGGTGAACACAATGATTATGAAGCATGTAAAGAAATGATTCTTTGTGCATTTGACAATGGTATTACACACTTTGATCTTGCTAATAATTATGGTCCAGGACCAGGTCATGCTGAATTAGTTTTTGGAAGAATTCTTAAAGAAGCATTAATGCCTTATCGTGATGAAATCATTATTTCAACAAAAGCAGGTTACAGAATGTGGGATGGACCATATCAAGATGGTGGCTCTAGAAAGTACTTAATGAGTTCCATTGATCAATCATTAAAACGTATGGGTATTCCTTATGTTGATATCTTCTATCACCATAGATATGATCATGAAACAGATTTAAGAGAAACAATGCTAGCACTTAGAGATATTGTCTTACAAGGGAAAGCATTATATGTAGGTTTATCAAACTACAATTCTGAACAACTTCAAGCTGCATATGCTATCTTAAGAGAACTTAATGTACCCTATGTGATTACACAACCAAGTTATTCAATGTTAAATCGTTGGATTGAACATAACAACCTTCTAGATACCCAAACTTCAATTGGTGGTGGCACAATTTGTTACAGCGCACTTGCTCAAGGCATGTTGACTAATAAATATATCCATAATATTCCAGCAGATTCAAGAGCTAAAAACCCGGATTCATTGTGGTTAAAAGAAAAAGATATCACTGATGAATTAAGAGCTAAGTTAAGAAAATTAGATGAAATTGCCAAACGTCGTGGCCAATCAATTGCTCAAATGGCACTAGCTTGGTGCTTAAGAGATGAGAGAATGACATCAACTTTAATCTCAACTTCAAAACTACCTCAATTATTAGAAAACTTAAAAACATTAGAAAATTTAACCTTCACCAATGAAGAAATAGAATTGATTGAAAAAGCTCTAAAATAAAGATAAAAGACTAGTCAAAAACTAGTCTTTTTTTACAAATGTGTTACAAATTTTCTAGATTATGCAATAAGTATTTAATTTACTCCATTTTTAAGTATAATATAGAGGAAATAAAAAGTTAAAGGTAATCATATGATAGAACTCATTGGTATTAGTAAATCTTTTAACTCCAAAAAAGAAACGACAAATGCGCTGAAAAACATCTCTTTTAATGTTAATGAAGGTGAGGTATTCGGTATTGTCGGTAAAAGTGGTGTTGGTAAATCCACTTTATTAAAAATCTTGTCACTACAGATGAAACCTGATACAGGGTCTTTATCATTTTTTGGAAACTTAATTGATCATAAAAACAATTCAGAAATTAAATCGATTGTACGTAAGACATCTTATATCTATCAAAACTTTTCATTGTTATATAATCTATCAACCATAGAGAATGTAGCACTACCGCTTAAACTTTTAGGTGTTTCTAAACAAGTAAGGTATGAAAAAGCTTTAGAATTGCTGAAATTTGTTGGTTTAGAAGCCAAAAAGGACCAATATCCAATAACTTTATCTGGCGGTGAAGCTCAAAGAGTTTCGATTGCACGAGCGCTTATCACAGAACCAAAGTTATTATTTTGCGATGAACCAACATCTGCTCTTGACGAAGAAACTGCATATGAAATCTTAAATTTAATTAAAGATGTTCATAAGAAGTTTAATCCAACAATCATCTTTGTATCACATCAAATTGAGATGGTTAAGTTTATTTGTGATAGAGTACTTCTCTTAGAAAATGGATCAATTAAACGTCTAGATTCAATTACTAAATCAAAAGAAATAGAGTTTAATTATGAATCAACGATTTGGGGTGATGTAAATGTTTAATCTTCTACTCACCTTAGCTGAAGAACAAGAATTAATTAATGCAACCTATGAAACGATTGAATTATTGATTTACAGTTCACTAATATCAATTCCAATTGGTACATTTATCGGTGTAATCCTATCATTATATGGTAGAGGTAAGATTTACGAGAAGAAATGGATTTCTTATACCCTATCAGTGTTAGTATCTATCATAAGGTCAATTCCATTTATCCTCCTTATGGTCATTATTACACCAATAAGTTTTGCAATGTTTGGAAGGTCATACGGATTTATTCCTTCAATCATCGCCCTTTCAATCATTGGTATTGCAACCGTCTCACGACAAGTCGAACAAGCAATTGCTGACTTAAATCCTCAAATATTTGATTTATCTAAGTCGTTGGGTGCAAATAAGTTCCAATTATTCATCCACTTCATCTTCGTTGAAGCTAGATCTGGATTAATTCTTGGTTACACAACTTCAATTATTAGTTTACTTGCTTATAGTACAGTCGTTTACTTAATTGGTGGTGGTGGCTTAGGCTATACTGCAATTCAAAACGGATACTATTCACCTGTTGGTATGGGATTAATGATATCTTCTACAATTATAATGATTATTATGGTTCAAATTATACAAATACTAGGTAATGTTCTTGCATCATATCTAGATAAAAAGAAAAGGAGTTTATAAGAAATGAAAAAAGTGTTTATTTTATTAACATTCGCATTTTTAACAGCATTAACTGCTTGTGGACAAGCAGATGATGTACTTACAATTGGAGTTAACTTCTACCCAATGCCTGAAATCGTTGATTTAATCAAAGACGACTTACTTGCTGAAGGTATTAAAGTTGAAACACTTCAAATGGATTATAACTTACTTAACACACCGTTAAAGAATGGTGAAATTGATGGTAACTTAATCCAACACCAATATTTTATGGATTTCTTTAATTCAGCTAATAACGCTGAATTAGTGATCGCACAACCGGTTTACCACTCAATCTTCTCTTTATACAGTGACTATTATGATCCTAAAACATATTTAACTCAAATGGAAGATGGTGAAACAGTTTATATTCCAGAAGATGTTGTTAATTTACCTCGTGCACTTATTCTGCTTCAATCAGCTGGTTTAATTACTTTAAAACCTGGTAAAACAGTAACTGCTACATTAGATGATATTGAGTCTAATCCATTCAATCTAAAATTCGAGAAAAAATCATTAGGTTTAACACCACTTGCTTATAGAGATGGTGGAAGAAGACTTGCAGTCATGTATCCTTCTTATGCTAAATCAGCAATTAATCTAGGTGATGATTCAGAATTCTTATTTGCAGAAAAATTAAATGAATTAACCGCTACTTATGCTATTTCATTTGTTACAAGAAAAGACAATCGAAATGATGCTAAAATCGAGAAATTCATTGAATACTTAACAAGCGATAAAGTACGTAACTGGATCAATGAAAACTACGGTTGGGCTGCTAAACCTGCCTTCTAATCTTTATAAAACACCTTATATGTGATACACTACATATGAGGTGTTTTTTATGGACTTATTACGAACTTTTTTAACTGAATGGTTATCATCATTCATTTCATCTGTTTCAATTGTTGATTTAATCGTTAAATTAGCGATGATTTTGGCTTGGGTTTTGGTTGCATACATCATCCATTTTGTTGCCAAGTTGATCGTCTTTTCATTAAAACGTGCAAATAAGAAATCACTGGTCAAACGTCAAAAAACAATTGCAGCTCTAGTGGTATCATTAATTACGTATGCTTTCTGGTTTGTTATTGTTATGATGATTCTACTTGAGTTAGGCATTGATTTAGCACCGGTATTAGCATCTGCAGGTATCTTAGGGTTTGCTTTTGGTTTTGGTGCACAAGAATTGATTAAAGACTTAATTTCAGGTTTCTTTATTTTATTTGAACAATCCTTTAATGTTGGTGATGTCATTCAAATTGGTGATTTTAAAGGTACTGTACTAGAAATCGGCATTAGAAAAACAAAATTAGTTAACTGGAAAAATGAAATTAGATTAGTCAATAATGGTGATATTAGAGTAATCACACAATTTAGTATGAGTGACTCTGTTGGAGTTGTTGAATTCCACGTCTCACCTTACACTGATTTATCGATATTCTATAGTGAACCATTTATTGAAATCCTAGAAAGATATAATGATAAACCGTTTATTACTGAAGGACCAAAATTTATTGGTATTGTTGAAAATGGACTTCATGTATTGACCCTTAGAGTTACATTCAAAACCGAAAATAATAAACAATTCTCACTTGAACGAGAACTTAAACGCGATATCTTAATGTTCTTAAATAATAAAGATAAGTAAGTAAATAAACAAAAGGCATTCAACCAAATGAATGCCTTTTTTGTTTAAACTATTATGTTCTATTTGGATCCCAAATGATTTGGTACTCTTTCCATACTTGGAAGTTAGTACCTGGAACAATTGGATTTCCGCTACCATCATATGGAGACTGTAGGGCTTCCCAGAATGAACCGTCATAAATTACTCTGTCACCCACAACATAAGTATTGTAAGAACGCCAAATTTCAGTTAATTCTATCCAACCGTTATTTGCAGTACTTGGTGGTGTTGATGAATTAGTGTTATTGGCACCTGTCCACATGAAGAGCATACCATTATAGATAACCATACTTCTTGTATATTGATTGTTTAAGTAAATATTTGTTGGTGTCCAACGGTCAGAAAGTTCTTGCCATTGACCAGAAACCCCAGGCTCCTGATTTGTTGAAGTGCCACTTCTTAATGTCCAGTAAGAATTATCCCAGAAAACTAAGTCATATTGAACATATGTATTTTTTGGATGCCATTCTTCGCCTAATAACCACCAACCAGTTGTTACATCAGGATTACCAGCCGGTGCATTTCCTGCTTGATTCCAGAAGTATCTCTTACCATTATAGATGACGGATTGATATCTTGAATAAGCTGGGGAAGGTGATGTTGTATAATTACCTCTATGGGTGATTAATTGCCAATTTGAATTACTTCCTGGAGCACTTGCCCATGCGTTAATGTTATTTAATGCAATATAGTAATTTGAGTTATAAAAAACGATATGACCAGCTGGATAACTTTGAACATTGGTCCAGTTCATTCCAAGTTGTTTCCAAACTTGTGAACTTGCCGAAGGTCCTTCATATGGTTGGTTAGTCGTTGCTACATAATAATTACCATTATGCAGAACATATTCACCTTGACGATATTTTTGAATATTGAAACTATTATAAGTAAAACCTAGTGCTCTGAAATTTTGCCAGCTTTGAGGGGATGCTTGAGATGCTCCAACTGACCCATATGCATAGTACCAAGTTGTGACATCACCAACTGTATGATAAGTCACATCGCCAGTAGCATATGTATTACCGCTACTATAGGCTCTATCTAATCTTTCCCATGCCCATGCTTCAGTAATTGCAGCACTGTTATTGGTCTTAGAAATATAGAATGCACCGTTATAGAATACAACTGTACCTGCAGGATACATTGTACCTGATTCATAATAAGGAGATAATTTTCTCCAGTCCCATCCTAATTGATCTGGATGAATGTTAGTGTTTGAACGAGATGCAGAATAATAACCAGCATTTACGCCACCACCATCATCATCACGGTAATAGACAATCGCATCTTTAGGATAAGTTACGCCCGGTTGCCAAACAGCAATCATAGTTGGTGAGAAAATAATATCTTCATAACCCCAGTTACCTTGGTTACCATAAAGAATTGTAATTGTAATATTATTTCCTGATCTTGTTACATTAAAGTCTAAATGATTCACTAAATTAATTGAAACTGTATAAGTTCCCGCTTGGAAACTCATTTGACGAGTCATCGATGTTCTATTATGCCAAATATATACATAGTGATAGTTCGCATTCTTAAATTCAATGTAAACACCACGGCCATACATCGCATTAGATACACCACTGAAGACCACATTTATGTTTTGATTATTCGCATTACTTGAGAATGTGAATGTTTTAGTCTTATGATTTTCAGTATCCCAAATATCTTCTCTATTGGCTTGTACAGCAGAAATAATTACAGATAATCTAACTGTCGTATTGGCAGATAAGTTATCGGTGTTAACATTCGCTGATGTAATAAATGAAATAACGTCACTACCATCTTTTAAGATTATTTCGCTATAGTAGAAATAACCTGCTGAATCGATTTTTTCTCTATAGCTTGTTGCGTAATTCCAAGTAAAAACATTTGGTCTTGTGATTGAAACACCACTAGAGTTTGTCCAATATTCAACAAGTTTTAATCTTACTTTAATGTTCTTAAATGCTTCAACTGCAACAGATACAGAAAGTGGCATCACACCACCTGTGGTTGCACTTGAAATTTGTGTGTTTGTGAAGTTAATTGTATAGTCGGTTGAATTATATTGTGCATGGAGTGAGTTTAGTGAAGTTGTACCTAATTTCATTTCAGTACTTGCAGAAAACATTTCTTTTGTACTTACGTTTAAGTCAATGCCTGAAGATGGTTTAGTAACCCAAGCATAAATACCTATCGCGGTCGATAAGGTAACTATGACTGATAAAATTAGGATTACTAATTTTCTAAACATTTAATAACTCCTTAGGCAATTAAGTTAATTGTCATACGATAAACTATAGAATGATAAATATTTTTTTGTGCAAGTGGTAAGCCATCATAATAACCCCAGATGATGACATAGACTGCTTTTGTAGTGTTTGCTGGAATTGTTACCCCAATCGCATTATGAGCTTGCATTGCAGCAAACATATTAGATGATTGTTGTAACTCCCACATTTTAGCAGTTACCGATAATGGATTATCTATAATTAAGTATTTAAATGCTCCATTTACACCTGCATAAATTCCATATTCTGGTGCAGCATTTGCATTTAAACCTACTTTAGCTTGCATTGGGTTACTTCCTGTGTTTTCAAGGTTTAATTCTAGAATTGAACCTAATCCATAGAAATCAAATCCAACAGTATGGAAATCAGCCTCTGTAATATATACAAGGTCACGAACGCGATCACCTAGGAAGATTTCTGATTGGTCAATTTGAATATCCAATGTCATATCAGAACGCATACCACCAGTGAATTCACCGACTTTAGCACCATCTGATGTCACAAACCAAGCAAAAACGCCAGTTGCCATCGAAGCAACCGAGATCATTATGAAGAATATTAAGATGAAAAACTTTCTTAATTGTTTCATAAACTTCCCTTTTACTGATGCAACTGGCTATCTTATTTATATTTAAGACCCTATAGCTTTGCGTCCTTAGGTTGCCCTAAGTTTGCCTTTTAATCTTGTTTGTTTTCATTTGATTGTTCTAATTCTTTTTGTACTTCTTCTTTCAACTTTTCTAAATCACTTTCGTGTTCTAGTTTTTGTTGAGCTAACTTTTGTTTGATAACACTAACGACTTGCATAATAAATACAATTCCAATTAATATCACGCTAAGTCCAATTAATGTCGCACGGTTATCAATGATTAGATATCCTAATTCATGACCACCATACCATGTTACTTTTCCTTGGATGCGATCAAGAGTGATATAACCTTCCCTAATCACATCTGAAAATTCATTATTTATACCTTTTGTTTCAAATCCAAAACTTGTTTCTGCTATGATTTGGTGCACAACTGTTATACCTTCTACCGATGTATAAGCGATCACATCACCAATTTCATAAGTTGCTTGTTCTTGGATAATGACAAAGTCACCTGGAACAATCATAGGCGTCATGGACTGTGTCTCTACAACACCATATCCATAACCCATAATTTTTATTGGTTTCTTATTCACAAAACTTACCACTGATAATACAACAAATATCAGTGTGAATAAGATAATGATACTGATTAAGATGGTCCCAATGATGTTTAAGGTTTTTTTCATTTCATCTTACCTTTTTTAAGTGCTTCTATTGCTTTTTGATGAGATGTTTTAATCTTTTCACGTTGAGCTTTAACATATGCTTGTTGTTTAGCTTTTTCACGTGCGCGTTGTTTATCAAGTTTAGCCTTAGCTAAATCTCTTTCTTTAATTAGGCGCTCACGTTCACGCTGTGCCTTAAGTCTTTGAGCCTCAGCAATACGTTTGGCTTCTTTTTGATATGCATCCTTATATTTCTTTCTCATTGCAGTTAAGGATTCGTTATTCTTAGCAGCTTGTAATCTTAAATCTTCTAACATCTTTTTACGTTCAAGTTTAAGATATTGAGTATGTGCTTTTTTAACTTTTTGTGCTTCCTTCTTTAAGAAGTCTGCATTTTCTTCTTGAACCCATTTGAAGAAATTCTTTTGATAGTTAAGCGTTGCTTGATACCATTTCTTCTCTAATGCAATTGCTTGCTTATAATCCGCTTCTTTAAGTTCTCTCACTAATTGAGCGATTTTGAACTTTTGGTCAGCTGACTCTAAATCTTCTTTTGGATTCGTATGTTGAATCAGTTTTGCAAACACATCATCATCTGCATCCACTTCAAAGTAAGATTTATATAAACTGTTTGTAATCTCAATAGTATCCTTCATTGCTTTCTTTAAAGCAACTTCATACTTTGGTTCTGATTCCATGTATTGATCAATGACTTTTTTAAAGATTTGTTTGTTTTTATTTAAATAAAACTCGTTAATCTTTGTATCTTCTAATTGATACTCTTTAGGGTCAATGATTAAATCTTCTGGATTGATTTTTAATGATTCAGCTTTTTTAAGTCTGAATTTTCGCATTTCAAGCTTTTGACCAGATTCTCTAAACTTATCATGGTACATAAGTGTTGCAAAAGCAAATAATGAATTTTGGTTTAAATGTTTACGATATGCTTCTGAGAATCTCTTTTGTTTTTCATCTCTGATCAATTCAAAACCTAAGCTATTATATTGATCTAGGTATTGCCATAAGAGATAACAGTTTTTATAATCAACGTTTTTAAGAATGATTTGTGTCTTTAAAATTGGTGATCTTACAGGCTTATATGCTTTTAGTGTTTTCATGAACACTGAATTTAATAAGTTGTTTAATCGTTTATTTAATTCCTCAGCTCTTTTTAGAATTAACTTATTTTCTTCTTGAACACTACCTTCTTCGATCGTTTCAATTTCTTCTAAGTTAATATTGATTTTATAAACTGATGAATCAATTTTAAATTCAACATTATTATCAACGGTGTGATACTTTTTAGTGTTAATATCTTCTTTTAAGATTTTCACACGGTCTGAAACGAATTTAGAAAGTCTACTAATGAGTGTTGCTACAAATCTATTTTCATAGATTCCATATTCAATTTCTGATTCTTGAACAAGTAGTTTAGTTGGAACGAGTTCTTTATGCCCTTTTTTATCTTCTTGTTCTCTTAGTAGATGTGCATTTGCAGCAAGGTGTCTAATTGTTCTAGAGTTAGTTTTTCTTGCTTTTTCAACAATCACTACATCTTCTTCAGTTCTTAATGCGGATTTATAGTTTCTAGCGATTTTATCGATTGATGGATAATAAGCTTCGATTGCGGATATCCAGTAATCATCAAACTTTTTGGTTTCATGAACAGTGAAACTTTTTAATTTATTCGAACCATCATAAAGTCCTTGATAAAAGTAAGCCGGGAAATCCGTGTCGGTTTCTAAATCATCAAGGTTTGATATTAACATGTTGTAGAATAAATCTAAATCGTAACTCTGTTTCAAATGTTGTCACCTTATGTTTGTTTTTTGTAGTTTGCGATCATTGCTCTGGCTTCAGGGAATGTACCTTTACCAAAGAGTTTTTCAATTACAACTAATAATTCATCCAATTCTTTTCTTAAGAATGGTAAGTTTAAGAACTCAAACTTACGTAAGACCTTTCTAGTAACAATGTAGTCAAGTCCATCAACTTCTGATTGTCCACATGCCACAAAGACTGGAACGAAAGTTTGAATTTGTTTCATAATACGGTTACCAAATGTAATTTGGAAATTATCTGTAATGAACTTGTCTAATTTAGTAAGGTTTTCTAAAGATTTTTGAGAAATTGGATTATCTTTCCATGCTTGCTTGAATAATCCTTCGATGTAATCATAAGTCATATGAATAGATTCAGTAAATGGAGCATCAATGTAATCAGCTTTCACAGATAATTCAATAGATGCAGCACGGTCATACACTTTATCGGTAATCGCGAATGTTGAGTCATCGCGGTTAGCTGTACCTACGAACCAAATGTTTTGTGGTAGTAGGAGTTTACCTTCATGAATATGAATTGGGTCGCCTGCAACTGAATCAGGTACAATATCGATTAACCATTCTCTAGGGTTTGGCATTTCGAGTACTGATAAGAAGTCTGCAAAGTAATATTCAACACGAGCTAAGTTCATTTCATCTAGGACAATGAAATTTAAGTCGGTTCGATAAGTTGCTTCATAGATTGCTTTTAAGAAGTCAGTTTCATTAAACTTCTTGGTAAATTCATTTAGATACCCAATCATTTCTGAACGGTCACGCCATGAAGGTTGAACCGAAATGATAGATGTATCATTATTGAAGAATTTACCCATTGCATATGGTAATGATGTTTTACCTGTACCAGAGATACCTTCTAGAATTAATGTCTTAGAAGATGCCATACCAGCAAAGAAGATTGATACAATTTTTGGACTGTAATAAAGTTTTAACTGTGAAGCAGCAAAATTAATAAATCTTTCAACTAACTGAGGAAGCCCTACCATATCAAGTTCAGTCATGTTAGTTTGCATGATACTGAATTTATATGTTTCATCAACAGTAATAAGTTTTGTAAAACGACCTGTATTTTCTGTTTCTTTGTTTTCTTCTTCATCTTCGTTAAGTTTGTTTAACGCACCAGTAACAGATCTTCTGTTTACTGGCATACCAAGATCTGAAGATTTAAGCGTTAGAATCGCGTTCTTTTCATCAGTTAAATCAATTAGTTTTTGGTTTAAATCAGCTATTTCCATTAATAAATCATCTTTTGATACTTCTCTTTTCACGAACCTAAAGTAACGTCTTAAGAGAATAAAGATGAAGTAAAAGAGTGATAATACGAATACTAAGTTGACTAGAAGAATGAATGAACCAATAATCCAATCAAGCGCAGTAAAATTAACAGATGATAAAGCAAATGAGTCAATATAACTAACTGGATTTGCCCAAATCAATCTGTATATAATATCAAATAGTGATGTGAAGAAATTTACAATGTGTTCGAAAACTGTTTGTATAAATTCTATATACCAAGTTGCAAATTCACTCATGTGATTTTACCTTTCTTCGATAAATTTTACTTATCGTTATTTTCTGCTTGTTGTTTCTTTAATTCTTCTAATAGTTGTTGTTTTAATGCTTCTTTTTCTAAAGCATATTTCTTTTCAAGTTTTGTTTTGTTGTATTTTAGTAGTGATCTTACTAAGACAACTACTTCAAATGTGAATAGTACGAGAAGTGGTAAGACAATCCATAGCAAGAAGCCATCTGAACTTCTTAATGTTTGTAACGCATTACCAACACCACTTAAGCTTCCTGTGTATTTACCAATGATTGCTTCTCTTTGGAAAATCTCAATCTGCATTTGTGGAACATAATTCGTACCATCGTATCTACCTGCTAATCTTGCGTTTACATCCCCTTGAGTAACAATCGTGTTATCTTCGATGAATACCACTCGGTGGATAATATGAATTTTAAGGATTGGGTCATAATGAACGACGATATCATTAACTTTGACTGATGCCTTTCCTGCTTCATCTAGGATGTCTAGGAATACAAGATCACCTTTTGAAAATGAGTCTTTTTCTTCACCTTCCATCGAACCTGATAAGATTGATACAAATCCTTTACCAAATAAATTCGGTAAGTCTTTTTCAGTTCTCATTGAAAGGTTAGAAATTGAAAATAGGAGCAAAACTGCTAAAAGTAAATAAAATAACGTATTGCCTATGATGCTTAAGACTTTAAAAGTTTTTTGTTTGCTAGTCATTGAGTCTTGCTCCTTATTTATAATTTATAAATTATATAGTCAATTTTTGTCGTTGTGTACGAAAAGAAACCTTCAAATTGAAGGTGTTCTTTCCGTGTTTAAAAAATCAAATATTATTATTCTACTAGGTATGCATCAAATGCAAATTCAACTGATAAGATACCAGATAAAATAGCATTAAATGCTTGTGGGTCCCAACCTTCAACCCAAATGTTGACTGTTAACACAGCGATTTGTAAGTCAGTACCAATTGTACCAGTAATTGAAGTTACATCGTAACCTGTAGTTGAACTTAAGAATGTTTCAGCAACAACAACTGGAGTTGTGTAGTTTGCATTAAATTGAACAGTTGAACCAATACCTGCTTCAGTGTCAAGAACAGCTTGATCATATAAACTTTGGAATGCAGCTGTTGCATTTGAATCTAATTGATATTCATCAATAAATAGACCTGCAGCTGTGTTTGTACCAAATGATGAACCAAATCCAACTACGTCACTACCAGCAACTGATGCTTCTGATTGGAATACAGTAGCATCTGTACCATTTAAAATAGCAACACGAGCAGCATTATGAACTGATTGAGTCATAGGTGTTGTTTCACCAGTTGGAATCCATGAAGTTGGATTTGATGTCACATCTAGTGTAGTTACTCTAATACCATCAACGTTTGCAGATACTGCAAAGTATAAATCAAATGATAAGTAATCACCGTTTGCTGTTGCAGTTACTGAATCAAAACCATCAGTAGCATCATAAGTTACTTTTGAGAATGTAGAAGCATTTGCTGATGTAACTGCATCAAATCTGAATGCATCTAAGTCACCAACTTTTGAATCTAAGTAAGCAACGATTTCAGCTGTTGTAATATTAGTCTTCCAAGTAGTTTTATCTAGAGAAATATACATACCTTCCCCAGCTCTAACTTGTGCACTGAATGGATCAATTGCAGCTGTGTTGTTAATTGTGAACCATGCGTAGATACCTACTGATAATGCTACGCCTGTTAGTACTAATGAAAGTACTGATAAAGCGAATTTAGTTGTTAAACTTTTCATATTTGTTCCTCTCCTTGAGAATGTTTTTTAATATTTATAAACTATTTTCTTGTTATTGGCTGTTAACCATTTATAACCCTAATTAATTTTCAAATCTAGCCGCTTTAAATCTTAGGCTAATAAGTAAAGCGTCTGCTTGAATCGCATCCATGGAATCTGGATCCCATCCTTCTATCCAGATAGACACTGTAGCATGTCCTCTGTATTCATAGATGCCATCTACTTCATTCACTAGGATAGTTTCTGCGACTAAACTTACTTTATCTAGTGCGATATCATCTTGTAGTGGTGAGAAGTTAGATAAACGATAAATCATATTATTTGGTGCTTCAGGTGGTACTAATCTAACACCTAATCTTCTTTCGTAGTAATCAAGTGCTCCAAATAATTTTCCGTATCCACGTGCTTCGTTTTCAGAAGGGTCATATATAAATGATAATTCTTGTTCATCATTTACAACTCCTATTCTAACAGCGTCAGACGCGTGATACAAGCGATTTTCTCCTGCTGTGACATATATGTCACCATCATTAAAATCTATTGGTGATGTCCAGTTTACACCACGACTTACAACAAATGTTCCTTTGGTGTTAGGTGCAAGTTCGAAACTTGGTGTTTTCCTATCTGCTAGGTAAACAAATTTTTGATGCGCTGCTTCATTTTCATTATCGGTAATCACTTTGAAGTAGACATCAAATGTGAGGTATTCAGTCCTTGGATCTGCATAAACTCTTGTAGATGTTGGACTTGCGTAAAAGGTTTTGCCATCCGGTGAGGTGATATTGGTTAATCTAGTTGTCTTACCGATATGTTCCCTTAACATTTCTTGTGTAATATTCTTGTGATAGTTTATACCATCTAATGATAGGTACAAATTATCATCTTCTCCTACTCCCATTTCAACCCCATCAACGAGTGATGATTTTGAAGTGTTAAACCAAGCGTATACTGAGGTGGTTAATGTAATGGATATTAACGTGAGTGCAAATAACGCTGCATATATTTTCTTAAGCATTATGAGCCTTCTTCGTTTACCGAGAAAATCATTTGGAGTTTTAGTCTACCACCCATTAAATCTTCTTCGGTGTATTTACCAATACTCTTTAAATAATCTTCTAAGTATCCATCAATCCAAAGTATGACGCTAATTTTAACTGTGTTTTGAGCTTTTAACTGGAAGATATTACCATCAACTGCAACTTGTCTTGATGCAAATGATAGTGACTGCACACCTGGGATTCGATAAGATTGATATTCATAGACATCTGCAACATTATCAACGACCACCATAATTCTTAAGTGTTCTTCAATATGTTTTGAGGTTTCTAAAAATAGAATCTTATAATTCAACCTGTTGATGGTTGCCGCCTCGTTCATATTCTTTAAGTAGAATGTGAATGCAATAACTTCTCTATCTTTATCTTTAACATCAGGAAGGTAATATCCAGGAGTTTGTATGACATTTTGATAGTGGAATGCCATCACACCTTCGTAGGATGCTTGGTTGACAAAACTCATCCCAGGATATCTTAGAACAGTACGTGATTCAGCAAATGTTGAATCTTCTGAGATTCTAATTGAACTGTCAGAAAATTGATCAATTGCTACTGACATATCCCCAGTGTATTGTCCATAAAATGATACGACCCCCATTGTTACGGATAAGAATCCAAACAGTGGAATGAAGAGGAATATTAACTTGGAAAATTTAGTGGCATTTCTAACGGTTTTACCAATGCCCCATACTTTACTTAACGCCATGGTTACCTCGTTACCTCGTTTAAAAAACAAAAAGCCAGTGCCACATAAATTGTTGGCAACTGGCTACCATTTGACAGGTCCTATAGTTTTGCGTCACTAGATTTCTCTAGCTTTGCCTTTTTCGTATACTAGTATTTTATCACGTTTTTTTATAGTGTCAACAAAAATGTATGCGACAAATTTCTAATCCTCAGATTGTCTTAAGAAAGCCGATAACTGTGTTTGATCTAAAGGTTTTGCGATAAAATAACCTTGCGCATATGAGACGCCTTTTGTATACATATCCTGAAATTGTTCTTCAGTTTCTATACCTTCTGCAACCAGTTTGATTTGCTGTGACTCGACAAAATCAATAAGCATCTTTAAATACTTACGTTTATTATAATTTTCTTCTAGTTTGAAGAACTCTCGATTGAGCTTAATCATGTCAATCTTAAATCGTTCTACGATGTCTAATACGTCATAATCTGTCGTTGAGATATCGATTGCAATTTGGAATCCTAAGGTTTTAATTTTAATTAAGTTACGTCTAAATATTTCATTTTGTTTGTAAAGCGAGAATTCTGGAATTTCAATCGCTACTAATTCTGCTTTCGTTCTATGTTTTTGAATTAATCTTTGGAAGATTGTAAAAGTTTCTTCATTTAGAATCTGACGAGGAGAAACGTTAATATTGACCACTAGGTCATGGATTTGATATAGCTGACTTAAATCAGTTTGTAAGAGGAGCGCTTGTTCTACACCCCAAATACCAATTTCATCTAATTCACCAGATTGTTCTGCCATACTCAAGAATGAACCTGGTGCTAAGAGTCCTCTTGTTGGATGTTGCCAACGTAAGAGTGCTTCAACCCCAAGCACTTTAGTTTTATCCTCAGTTGAAACAATTGGTTGATAGTAGTACAAGAATTCTTCTTTTTGAATTGCTTCTTTAATTTCATGATATAAATCAAGATATTCCTTACCTTGATTCAGTTCTTCTGAATAATACTTAATATCATTACCACCATTTTTCTTAACGATATACATAGCAATATCTAATGCTTGGAATAAGTGCTCTTTAGTATTACCGTGTAGCGGGAATGTTGCAATTGAAATACTTACTGTTTTCTTAATGGTGACACTATCTAGGATATGCACCTTACGTTCTGAATCTTTTTTAATTTGTTTAGCCAGATAAATAATTTTAGAATGATCAAAACTATCTGGAATAAAGACATAGAATTGGTCAGGTTTAATACCTTGTGAGATCACAGATTCTTCAGGAAGACTTGATTTAATATGATTAGAGACATAACTCATAATCAATTTTTCTTCTTCTTCATTGAAGGTATCAACAATATCACGGTAATGGTCTAAGTCAATTAGAAATAACGTAAATGGTTTATTCTTCTTACTATTTCTTTTAATTGTACGATCAATTAATACACTTAAAGTATTCAGCGGTACAACTTGGTCTTGAACTAAAAGTTTTTCATCACGATATCTAATGGATTCTTTTTTTACAACGATAAAGATTCCAAAGACTGCACCATCAAGAGCTAGTGTAACAACGATTGTTATCATAATCTCTACCATATTATTCACTAAATCCTACTTTCTTTTTCTTTAAGAAATCCTTTGCATCTTTATGAGGCATTGGACGTGCAATAACAAATCCTTGAATAATCTCTCCGCCTTCTTTTTTAATGATTTCTACTTGTTTTTCAGTTTCGACCCCTTCAAAGATCACACCTAATTTTAAATTCTTACCAAGCATGGTCATTGTTTTTAAGATTTGGCGAGAGGTAAACGATGTTTCAATTTCATCAACAAACTTCTTATCAATCTTAATGACATCAACTGGTAATGTCTTTAAATAAGATAAGGATGAATACCCAGTACCAAAGTCATCTAAATGAATTTTAAAGCCTAGTTGTTTTAATGATTTAAACTTCTCGATAATTAAATCAAATGAAACAACTAAAATTGTTTCAGTTAACTCAATAGCAATTCTTTCTGGGTTAACATCATATTTCTTTGTAAAGTCGATTAATTCTTGGATAAAACCTGGTTGAACAAGTTGTCTTGGCGAAATGTTAAATGAAAACTCAATATCTGTTTTATTAAAACTTTCAGCAATTGTAAATACTTTATCAATGATTAAACGACCAAGGTCAATAATTAAATTAGACTTTTCTGCAATTTTAACATAGGATGCAGGAGATTCTTTTTGATATTTTGGATTATTCCAACGAAGGAGTAATTCAAACCCTACAGTTTTATTGGTTTCAACATTGTATTGAGGTTGTAGATACATCTCAAACTCGTCATTTGCAATACCTTTTTGTAGGTCTAATTCCATTTGTTGGTTTTTAGAAGTGTATTCTAAGAACTTTTCATTATATAGTACATGAGAATAAACAGTTGATTTTAATGCACGTTCTGTAGTAATCTCTAGGATTTCTAGTATTGAATCATTATCCATTGACATCACTTTACCTTGATTATGAACAATACCAGCTTTTAGTGATACAGTAAATGGTAAATCCGATAAAATGACGGAATTATTGATTTTTTCACTCACATTTTGAACCCATGAATCAACCATATCATAATTTAAAACATTTTGAACTAAAACTGTATAGCGATCATTTGTAAAATGATAAAACTTCATGGTTTCTTTATCCATGTGTTTTTTAATTTCATCAATTAATTTTTTTATAAATTGACGAGCAAATTCACGTCCAATGGTATTTTGAATTGTATCAAAATCCTCAACAGCAAAAGAAACAATTGAGAACTTTCTGTTCTTATCGATGCTTTCTAGTGTTTCTTTTAAGAACATTTCATTTGGTAATTTAGTGATTTGATTATTTAAGGCAAAATCTCGGTATTTACCTTCAAAACCTGTAACTTTATTTGCTTCTTCACCAATGAGTAAATACCCACGTTTTTTCTTTACAATAACAAATCTAAAATCTTTCTTACCTTCTTTTGTTTCAATACCCATGAAGAAAGCTTTTTGCATCTTAAGTGTTTCTTTAATGTTGATTTTATCTTTAGTAACATCTGTGATCATCTTAACAACATCTTTCGAGACTAACTCAAAGAATTTGGGATTAGCCATACGAAGTTGGCCCAGACCACCAACATCAATCACAAGTACGGATTGAGGTAGTTCATCTTTATGTTTGTTGTAAAGTTTTTCATCATCATAGCGGTATTTTAAACCCACTAATGAGAAAACCAAGAAGGCAATTACACAGAATAAAGAAAGTGTTAAATACGACCAAATAAGCGGTAAATAAGCTGCTAAATATGGGGCTTGTTTAACAATTGAAATAAAGAGTAAGTCACCATCTAATTTATGGAATGATAAAATAAAACTTTCATTATTAGATTGGAAGTCAAAGTGAGCTTGTGAGTTTTTTCCAATTAAGTTATCTAGTGTACCAAAATATTGTGAAGGGTATAGATTTGTGTTAAAGAAATTTTTTGAAATGAGTGATTGGTCTTTCGCATATAAGATATAGCCAGATGTTGCAACTACATATTGTGTGTCAGATAAAACGACACCTTGATTAGCAAAGACTGATTCTACTTCTTTATATGCGACTTCTTGTTCACCTTCTTTTTTAAGTACTAAGACTAAGGTATCATCAACCTCATCACTAAATAAAGTTGATAAAGGTGAGATTGTATACATGTTAAATGGCACTAAAGGATTAAGTTCAGTGGTGTATTGTTTAGTATTCCAATTTAAGATACTGTCTTGATAAGCATCATACAATCCATGAAGCATATCATCAAGACTTTGCGTTCTAAGTTCATGTTCATTATGTGCAATGAGATTGGCTTCTCTTTTAAATGTTGTGTCTAATAAAAAGATATAGAACACATAAAAAGACAGGAGTAAAACTCCAAAGATTATGACGAGTCTTATAATATGTCTTTTTGTCTCTGTAAACATCTAGCCTGTGCCCTCTAATCTCTTCCTTATATTCTTATTATCTTATATTTGAAGCGATTTTGCATCATAACTAACTAATTTATTCTATTTATTATGTATTATAACATGAATGTGGATTCATGTTATTTCTTTATGTTGGTGATAAATAAAAAAAGGCTTCCATATTCTGGTTACCTTTTTTTGTTGAGCTTGCGCATTTTAATAAAGGGGTAAACGAAGGATTAGTTTTTAGCTTCTTGAGCGATTGCTCTTAAAGCTGCAATGTTTAATAAATTCCATGGTTTATTGAAGTGTGGTTGGAAGAAGAAATCTTGGAATGCTAAATCTTCAATAGTCATGTTATTTTGGATTGCTACTGATAAGATATTCATCTTATCTGTTAAATCGTACTTAGATAGGATTTGACCACCTAAGATTTTTCTTGTATCTTTGTCGTAAACTAATTTTAATAATGCTTCTTCATATTCTGGCATAAATTCAGGACGGTTTGTATCGTGTAATAGATAAGCACCATAGTTGATACCCATATCACGAGCAACACCTTCTGTTAAACCGGTTGATGCGATTGATAATTCATAAATTTTGATACCTGATGTACCTTGAGTACCACGATATTTAACAACGTTGTTTTCGATGTTCATACCAACTAATGTACCCATTCTTACTGCATTTGTTGCAAGTGGAATGTATCTGTATTCATTGGTTGGATTGTAGAATACGTTCACACAGTCACCACATGCGTAAACATCTTTGTTTGATGTTTGCATGTATTCATTAACAACTAAAGCACCATTTGGTGTAGTTTTTAAAACACCTTCGTATAATTTAGTGTTAGGTCTGAAACCAATACACATAATGACTAAGTCAGCTTCAAATTCATCTTTATCAGTTGTAATATGAGTTACTCTATTACCTTCTGTCTTAAAGCCTTTAACTTTTTGACCTAAAGCAAGTTTAATGCCATTGTCAGTAAATTCTTTTTCAGCAAGCGTTGTGAATTCTGGGTCTAAGTATTTAGGCATAATTCTTGATTCGCCATCAACTAGAACAACTTCTTTACCCATTAATTCAAAAGCCTCAGCTAGTTCAACACCGATGTACCCAGCACCAACAACAACAATCTTGTTAGCATCTTTTGATTTTTCGATAATTTCATTTGCTTGATTGAAGTTCTTTGATAATAAGACGTTTTCTGAATTAATACCTTCAATCTTTGGTACGATTGGCCATGAACCAGTTGATAAAACTAATTTATCAAATGAATCAGTGAATACTTCATTTGTGTTTAAATTTCTAACTTCAAGTGTTTTAGCATCATAGTTGATTGATAATACTTCGTGTTCCATGAAGACATTAGCACCAAGTTCAGCTAATTCTTTTGGTGATGAGTAGAATAAACCATCTACATCTTTAACAATTCCACCTACATATAGTGCAATACCACATGATAAGAATGATACGTTGTCATTTCTTTCATAAACATTAACAGTGATGTTTTTGTTTTGACCTAAAATATTTTTTACTGCTGCTGTACCCGCATGCGTACAACCGATAACTACTACTTTCATAAAGTCCTCCCATCCACAAAAAAGTTTGTGGATCTATCTTTTTTTTATATATAGTTTGATGTCTAAATCGAAATCGCGACTTAATTTTATATCAAATGTAAATATAAACAACTTAGTTGCTTTTGAAAACGTTTTACACATTTTTAGATAAAAAAAGGATAGCTTTCAACCACTATCCTTGTATCACTTTTGTGTGAAATTGTCTTATTTAAATCAAGATTTTTTCTTTGAAAATATACCAAAAATCTTTTTTAAAATATCTTGTTGAACTTGTGTTCTTAAAATTAGGTTCACTGTGAAATAAACGATCACACCTAAAATAGCATAAAGCATTAATAATATAGCAGTAGTTATTTCATAACTAAATGTACCATTCATCATTTTATCGATGCCACTTGATATCACTGGCTCCATGAAGTATACAGCTAATCCCATTAAGATACTAGCGATCATTGCTTTATATGTTTTTAAAATAATTAATGTAAAATTGATTTCTTTTCTGATTAAAATGATTTGTGCAAGTACTACCAGTGCTTCTGCGATTAAAGAAACAATAACTGCACCATATGCACCATAAATTGGAATAAAAATAAAGTTTAAAATTAATGTGATAATTGCCCCAGTTGAGACAGAGATAATAAATCCTTTATTCTTATTTGTTGGAATCATGTATTGGACACCAATCACATTAGAAATGACAACTAAACTAATTTTAATACTATATAATGCAAGGATATCAACAACTGGTAGATAATCCATACCAAAGAACCAAGGAACAAAGATATGAGATAAGACAATTAATCCAAACATCATCGGATAAGCAAGATAAGTTGTTACATGAACACTTTTATTGAGTAAGTCTGTAATTTTCTTCTTATCGCCTTCCTCATTCAGTTTACTGATTCTTGGCACCATCACCATTGCAAGCGATGTTGCGATTAATAGCATGGTGTTGACAATCATCGCACCACTATCAAAAAAACCTACTTGTTCTTGTCCTGACATAAACCCAATCATGGTTGTATTTAATGATGTATATAAAAGAATAATTGCTTGTGGTAAAAATAAGGTTAATGTACCCTTAATATGTAACGAAGGATGGAAATCTCCTTTTAAAGTTTTAAGTTCTTTAACAACAGTTTCTTTTCTAATTGAAAACCATAAGATCAGCTGACCTAAGAGTTCTGCTGCTGCTAGGATTGTTGCATAAATATAAATATCTTCTTTTGTTCTAACAAAGACAAAAATTGAAACAACTGTTAAGATTTTTATAATTGAATTTCTAATAACAATTGATTTAAATCTTTCAGACCCTGTGAAATACCAAGTAATATCAATTAAATTAACGAATAACCAAATACCATGGAAGTAAATTAATTCATCACCAATTAAAGGTGGCATAACTGTGAAATATAACGTAATAGCAATCACTGATGTTATTGCTTTTAAACCTAATATTTCCCAGAATGTTTTCTTTAATTTATATGGATCATCTTGAGCGAGTGAAATGACTTTAGTACCATAGAGTTGTACACCTAAAAGTGCAAGGTAACTAAAGTATGTCATAAATGTATTAGTAAATGAAAAACGCCCCATCCCGTCTGGTTCTAAAACACGTGATAAATATGGTTTTAGAATAATTGGGATGATGACTGCTAGTACTTGATAGATTAAGTTATAAATATAGTTTTTAGAAACACTAGCTTTCTTCATGAAGTTCTTTTTTCACCATTGATAAAGCAGATGCAATGACTGCATGCATATCATAATACTTATATTCTGCTAATCTGCCACCAAATAAGTATTTAGTTTCCTTATCTGCTTTTTCTTTATATTGCTTATACATTTCATTATTTTGATCATCATTGATTGGATAATACATTTCTTTACCTTGACTAAATTGATCAGGGTATTCTTTTGTGATAACTGTTTTTGGTTGTTTACCAAATTCAAAATGTTTATGTTCAATGATTCTAGTAAATGGTGTTTCTCTATCTGTATAGTTAATAACTGCATTACCTTGATAGTTTTCAAGGTCTAACACTTCATGTTCAAAACGTAAAGATCGATAACCAAGCACACCATATTCATAGTTATAGAACTGATCAATTGGACCTGTATATAAAACTTTTTTGGCAAGTTGATCAAAATGATTTTTATCTTTAAAATAATCCACACCTAAACGAACTTCAATACCATCTAAAAGTTTTTCAAATATCCTTGTATACCCACCAATTGGGATACCTTGGTATGTATCATTAAAATAATTATTATCGAAAGTAAAACGAACTGGTAATCTTCTAATAATAAATGCAGGTAATTGATTGCAGTCTCTACCCCATTGTTTTTCTGTATAACCTTTAATTAACTTTTCATAGATATCATAACCAACTAAGTTGATTGCTTGTTCCTCTAGGTTTTTAGGGCGTTCAACAAAGTATTTAGCTCTTTGTTCTTCTATTTTATCCATAGCTTCTTTAGGTGTTTTGACACCCCACATTTGATAGAAAGTGTTCATATTAAATGGTAGGTTATAAAGTTCACCTTTGAAATTCGCAACCGGACTATTGATATAATGATTAAATTCAGCAAATTGGTTAATGTACTCCCAAATAACTTTATTAGAGGTATGGAAAATATGTGCACCATACATGTGCACATTAATACCTTCTATTTCTTTGGTATACATATTGCCACCAATGTGATCTCTTTTATCAATAACAAGTACTTTTTTTCCACGTCTTTTTGCTTCATATGCAAAGACTGAACCAAAGATACCAGCGCCTACGATTAAATAATCATACATTAATTATTTTCTCCTTTAAAATAGGATAAGTATTTATCCTCAACCATTTTAGCTTGATAATCTATTTTATATACATTTAATTTAGATGTGTCATTTAATACTCTTGATACGTTCATATCAAGAAAAGTTGATATTTTTCTTGCCCACATATCTGTTGATAATTCTAATGGTAAATAATGAATTGAATCAATTAAGTTAATTTCGCTTGTAATATTGGTTGAGTATACTTGTGGAAGGTTTGAGAATAACGATTCAACACCAACCACTGGTAAACCTTCATATAAAGAAGGTAATAAGAATAAATCAATTGCTGAATAGAATTTATAGATATCTCTTCTTGGTGAAAAGACTGTTATCTTAGATTCTAGTTTCTCATTACTAATAAATTCTAAAATGTTTTTCTCTAAAGAACCTGAACCAACCATTAATAAATGAATATCACTTCGAAGTTTTAACAGTTCTTTAAAAACATTTAGCGTATGCATTGGATTCTTTTGAGCCTCAAAACGGCCAAAGAAACCAATAAGTTTAGTCTTGTTATCAAGATTTAATAAATTTCTAATATCCTCTCGGTACTCTTGATTAAATTGGAATTTTTCTTCATTAATCGCATTGTGCGATAAAAAGAATGCCTTATCTTTAAAGAAGAATTTACCTGCAATTTCACTACAACTCCAAAGATCAGATGCTGCATGAATTGTTTTTGGTATTAAAAGTGCATTTCTAAATCTTTTAATTAAACTTGGACTACTTTGAGTCGCATGGGCATGGAAGATTCGAACCGGTATACCAACGCGCTTAGCTTCTCTTAGGTATGGCATACCCCAGTTAAATTCATGAGAATGGACGATATCATACTTATGTTCATGAAATAACTCTTTAGCATGCTTAACAAACTTAGCATAATTCTTCATCGAAATCTTTGGTGAATATAAGATTCTATCGTTATATTTTTCAATCATATCAACATATTTTTGATCTGCTGTTTTGGCAATCAAAAAATCAACTGAGAATTTCTCATGATCTAGTCGTTGATAATGGTTCATAACATAACTTGTTATACCATTAGTTAATTGGAGTTCTGTTAAGATATGAAGCAGTTTGATTTTCTTCATCTTTTGACATCCCCTTTAATACCTACTATTTTTTTAGGTATAGCTTTGATAGTTTCAACAAAAGGATTTCTTTCAATTTCAATAATATTTAATTCTTTGACCTTTAAGTTTTCTTTTAAAACCCAAACATTAAATAAACGTTCTGAGATAAAGCCAAAGATTCTTCTTTGGTATTGATCATAACTTGATATATCAACATGTTTTTCTACTTCAAAAAGAATTGTGAATAAGAATTCTGCATATTGATTCAATAATTCCTTTTTCATAATAAACATATTAAATAAATATGGACGTTTAGACTTCATCACTTCATCAAATGCTTTTAAAAAATCCGGATATTTATGTTCAATAACTTCTCTAGCATAGAAAAGGTCTTGAATATAATGGTTACGTTCATAATTCTCTTTGACAGTAACTCTCATCTTAGGTCTTTTTGGTAGGATAATATCATACTTTTCTAAGTATTTTTTTATTTTATCCCCTTTTAAACCATGATACTTAAAGATGTTTATTGATTTAGGTGAAAAAAGTCTTCGGTAGTGAACTAAACCTACATAATCATTCTTATCTTTTTTCCAAATGTAATATAGTGCGGTTAATTCACTGTATGTATCGTTTTTCTCAGAGATTAAATCTTTATCGTGGTCTGATAAATAGCCTGGTATTCTATCTTTATTATGTGCACCAACTTGAATAAATTCATAGTTTTCATCAATGTATTTACTCACCTTTGGATATTGTTTATGGGTAGCAATATAAACTTTTAATGACATAATCATCAATCCTTCTTCTTTTTTCTAAGTAAGTTTTTGTAGATAAAGACTCTTAAGAAACCTGGCATGAGACACACGATTAGTGATGCTGTATTTGACTTAAGATATTGGAAAGTGGACATATGTCCTTCTTTTTTTAATAACTTCTTAAATCGATTAATTGATTTGTAGTATTTAATACCGCCACGACGACGATAAAAATCTTTATTAACTCTCATGTATGTAATACAATCAGGGAAGTTATAAAATATAGCACCTGAATTTAACATTCTAACCCATAGGTCATAGTCTTCAACTAAATAGAAATCACGGTAGTTACCAGCACGTAACACAGCAGACTTTTTAAACATCACTGATGAATGTCCAACCGGGCATCTTTTCTTTGAGAATTCAAAAACTTCTTCATGTGTTTCAGGAAGTTTACGTAAAATAATTGATGTGTATGGATCATCTTCAAACTCAATAATTGAAGAACCAACGACATCTACTTTAGGATTCGCTTCAAAGTATGCGACTTGTCGTTCAAACCTATTTAAGACAGATACATCGTCTGAATCCATTCTAGCAACATAATCATACTTAGTTAATAACATCCCATCACGGAGTGTTAAACCAAGACCTCGGTTTGTTTCAAAAGCATGTGTTCTAATTATTGGATATTTAGTTTTATATTCAGAAAGTATATTTGATAGCTCTTCTGTAATTGGACCATCTTGAACAATTAAAATTTCTGATGGTAAAAGCGTTTGATTCACCATTGAATCAAGGGCTTCTTTTAGCCAAATAGGGTTATCTTTTTTATATACTGACATTAAGACAGAAAATTCAATCATAGATTGTAGTTACCTCATAACAATTATATCATGTATGGGAAAAAGAGATTACAACGTTTCGTTTATGATGCAGTTTTCTACTGTTATAATACAAAAAAAGATGTGTATAAAAAGTTAATCTATACACATCTTTAATCTATATTTTTAAATAATCATTATTTATTAAGATACCATTTAATAAACTTTTCGATACCTGTTTTGAAATCTGTTTTAGGGTCATAACCGATTAAATTCTTAGCTTTAGTGATATCAGCATAAGTTTGATTAACATCACCAGGTTGCATTGGAAGTCTATTTATAATCGCTTTTTTACCAATGACTTCTTCTAATGTTTGAACCATGTAATCTAGTCTAATAGGACTTGATTCACCTAAGTTTAAGATTTCATAAACATTATTGTTTTCTTCAACGTATTTAATGGATTTCGTTACACCATCAATGATATCTTCTATGAAAGTGTAGTCTCTTGCATTAGAACCATCACCATAGAATGGAATTGGTTTTTCATTTAAGATTAATCCTGCAAACTTATGTATAGCTAAATCTGGACGTTGTCTTGGGCCGTATACTGTAAAGAATCTTAAAAAGATCATATCCATGTTATATAGTTTATGATAAACATGTCCTAAAACTTCGTTTGCTTTTTTAGTTGCTGCATATGGGCTAATTGAGAAATCAACAACATCAGTTTCTTTAAATGGAACTTTCTCATTATTACCATAAACACTTGATGATGATGCAGCGACCAACTTTTTAACACCATATCTTTTAGCAAGTTCTAAAATATTTGTAGTTCCTCTACCATTGACTTCTTGATATAAAATAGGGTCCTCGAGTGAAGGACGAACGCCAGCTCTAGCTGCAAGATGAACAATTGTATCAATATTATTATTTTTAAAAATGCTTTCTAATAATTCAAAATCACAAATATCTCCTTGAACTAAAGTATAGTTTGGATTTTGTTGATGTTCTTTAATATTATTCCATTTAATCTGAGGGTCATAATATTGATTGAAGTCATCAATGACCACAACTTTATGGTTGTGCTTTAATAGGAAATCAACTAAATGACTACCAATAAACCCTGCACCACCTGTTACTAAATAAGTTTTCATAATCAATCCCTTTGATATAAGTCTCTTGTATAAACTTTTTCTTCAACATCTTTTAATTCTGAAGAAAAACGGTTAGCTACAATGACATCTGACATTTTTTTGAATGCTCCTAGATCTTTAATGACTTTAGAGCCAAAGAATTCATCATCTTGTAAAACGGGTTCATAAACCACAACTTCAATACCTTTAGCTTTTATTCTTTTCATAATGCCTTGAATTGAAGATGATCTAAAGTTATCAGACTCATTCTTCATCACAAGTCGATGAATACCAACAACTTTTGGTTTTTTAGCAAGAATCATATCAGCTATATGATCTTTTCTAGTTCTATTGGCATCAACGATTGCACTAATAATATTGTTCGGTACATCTTGGTAGTTCGCAAGTAATTGTTTAGTATCTTTTGGCAGACAATATCCACCATAACCAAATGAAGGGTTATTGTAGAAATCACCAATTCGAGGATCAAGTGAAACACCTTCAATGATTTGTTTAGTACTTAAACCGCGAACTTCAGCATAAGTATCAAGTTCATTAAAGAATGCTACACGTAGTGCTAAAAACGTATTTGCAAATAGTTTTATTGCTTCAGCCTCGGTTGAATCAACAAGTAATACTGCAACATCTTTTTTTAAACTAGCATTTTTCAATAAATCAGCAAAAATTTTGCCAGCTTCACTTTGGCTACCTACAATAATTCTTGATGGGTAAAGATTATCATACAATGCTTTACCTTCTCTTAAGAATTCAGGTGAAAAAATAATATGATCCGTACCAAATTCTTCTTGAAGTTCTTTAGTATATCCAACAGGAATTGTACTTTTGATAATGATATATGCTGACTTATTTTTTTCTCTAATGGTTTTAATCGAATTATAAACACTACTTGTATTAAAGTAGTTTAATTTTGGATCATAATCTGTTGGGGTTGCAATAATGATATACGATGCATCTTTTAATGCTAATTCAACATTAGATGTCGCTATTAAATTTAATTGTTTTGTTTCTAAAAATTCATTTATTTCGTGGTCGACAATAGGACTTTTTCTTGCATTTACTAAATCAACTCTTGTTTGATTGATGTCATAAGCAACAACTTCATGATATTGAGATAATAACACTGCATTTGATAGCCCTACATAGCCAAGGCCAAAGACAGTAATTTTCATATTCATTCTCCTCGTAGAATTATTATAGTACACAAAGAATTATAAGTCTATTAATCCGTATGTACCTATAAAGAAAAGATACCTTAGTAGGTATCATCTCTGAAATTTAATCTAATTTGATTATTTCAATCTTATATATGCTACTTTATCTTCATTCTTTACTTCAAATTCACTAAATGTTTTAAAGAAATTTAAAGCTTTTAATTTAGATCCGTAGTTAATTGGGTCAAACCCTGGATATTTCTTTCTTAGTTGGTTAGCAACTAATGACCAGTAAGCCCAACCATCATCTTCTAAATTGTCATCAATAATTTTCTTTAACTCAGATAAGATTGTTTCTATCTTAGTAATTAATGAGTTTGTATTGGTTGATTCATTCTTTTGTTTCTTAGGTTGAAGTTCTTCTAGGATTTTATCGATATAATAAAATCTTTCATATGAATTAACTAAAACCTCAGGTGTTTTTGATTCGCCCATACCAATGAGATACATATTATCTTCTTTAAGACGAATGATTAATTTTGTAAAGTCAGAATCTGATGAGGCGATACAAAATCCATTCACTTTATTAGAATATAAAATGTCCATGGCATCAATAACTAGGGTGAAGTCAGAAACATTGCCTTTGTTAGAAAGATTTGCATATTGTTGTACGAAGGTTAGAGAGTATTTTTCAGCTTTAGCTTTCCACGTTTTTAAACGCTCTTGGGACCAATCACCATAGATTTTCGCTATGGTGATTTTCCCGTGTTTATTTGCTTCGCTGATAATGATGTCTAGATAGTTTGGAGAAATGTTATCTGCATCGATTAGTAGTGCTAAACGATAATCCTTGTCAATCATCTTTGAGTTCCAATAAAGAATAATGCAAGTACACCAGCACCAGTATGGGCACCGATAACTGGACCAATCGTTGAAACAACTAATTCAGAAACTTCAAACTTCTCTTTGATTAAACTTACTAGATAGTCAACTGCTTCTTGGTCATCTCCGTGTCCAATGTAAACAACTTGAGGGCCAGGTAAGGCAGTTTTAACCATTTCATCAAATAATCCTTTAATCGCACGTTTGCGGCCAATAGCCTTATGACGCGCTTCTAATTTACCTTCGTTTGACGCTGATAATACTGGTTTAATATTTGCTAGTTTTGCAATGAAACCTGCAGCTTTAGAAAGTCTACCACCTCTGACTAAATGTCCAATATCATCAACTGTAAACCAGTGAGCGATTTTTGGAATCATTTCTTCAGCGTAGGCTTTAACTTCTTCAATTGAAGCACCAGCTTGTTTTTTCTTAGCTGCTAACGTGACTAAGAGACCTTCCCCTAAGGAAGCACTCTTTGTGTCTACTAATAAAATCTTTCTTTCAGGGAATTGTTCTTTTAATTCCTCAGTAGCAATACGCGCTGAATTAAAAGTACCAGATAATCCAGATGAGAAGGCTAACACTAAGATGTCTTTACCATCTTTTAAGATTGGAGATAAGATTTCTAAGTATTCGTCTGGATTAATTTGAGAAGTTGTAGGTTGTGCCCCTTCTCTCATCATATCGTAGAATGCTTTTGGATCTAATTCTCTGTTGTCTAAATAGTTCACATAAGATTTATCGTTTACATGAAACTTAAGTGGTACAACAACTAAATTATGTTCTCTTGCAAGTTGATCTGGTAAGTCTGTTGTTGAATCTGTTATGATGACGAAATCCTTCATAATTTAAACTCCTTTAGTTTATTTTGATCAAACTTCTTGGCTATTTTATTTAAAGCCGGTAATACATTTGGTTTTCTAGTTAATGTATTGTGAGCATCGCTCGCAATTAAATCAACTAATTCTAAATTTATTAACTTCATAGCGCGTCTTTTAGTAGCAAATCCATCACTGCCTAAAATCGCACCAGCATTTACTTGGATTAGGACACCATCATTTTTCATACGTATGATATCATCTAATTCTAGATATGGATATCTTTCAATATGGGCTAAGATGGGTTTAAATCCTTTAGCAATCAAATCATACATGACATCTGAAATTGGATCATGTTCTTTAGTTGAAAATTCCATTAAGATGTACTTTGTACCTTCAAAAACAAACCTTTCATAATCAGTTGTTTTTAAGGCATCATATTTTACTTCTGCACCAAGATAGAGTGTCATCTCTGGCAGTTTTTCTTTTACGTATGCTTTGAATGCTTCAAATCTTGGTTTTAATTCTTTACTAGAAACTTTTTGAACTCGGTTTTGAACATGTGGCGTTAGAACAACTCTTGTAATACCTTGAGCTAGTTCCATTTTTAGCATACTAAGTGCCATCTCATAGGATTTAGCACCATCATCTACCAAAGGCAGAATATGGTTATGCATATCAATCATAATTATTCACCGTCTTCTGGTGCGTCCTTAGATGTGTAACCATAGCCATAACCATAAGTATATGAATAGAGTTCATTCTCCTTGATATCAACTTGAGTAAATACTGAACCAATAATGTTAACATTGTTTTGTCTTAATGTGTTGATTGCTTCATTAATGACTGCTTTTTTAGCTTCATTTTGAGCAACAACGAAGATCACACCATCTGCTAGTCTTGTAATATAAAGTGCATCAGATACTGCAATAACTGGTGGTGAATCAAGAATTACATAATCAAAGTCTGTACGAAGTTTTGCGATTAGGTCTTTTAATTTTTGAGCTTCTAAGACGTTTACAACAGCTGTTGTTTTTTCACCTGCTACGATGTAGTAGGTATGTAATTCTTCTGAATACTTGATTAAGTCTTTATACTCAATTTTACCTGCTAGATAATCTGTAACGCCACCTTCATTTGGTGCTTTAAAGATTCTATTAATTTTAGGTTTTCTTAAGTCTAGGTCAACTAAAACAACTTTCTTACCCTTCTTACCAATTAAGAATGAAAGATTAGAAACAAAGGTTGTTTTACCAGCACCAGCTAGGGACGAAGTAAATTGAATAACCTTTAAGTTACCATCAACGTTGACGTATTCAAGATTGACTAAAGCTTTTTGGAAAGCTTCTGCTACATATGACATTGGTTGTTCTTTAGATACGATATAGCTGTAATCTGCTAAACGTTCTTTTTGGAATAGTTTACGTCTTCTCATGCTTTCTTTCTCTCTTTAACATCAAATTCTGGAATAACACCAATCACTTGAATCTTAGTTCCTTGTTCCAGTTGTTCTTTTGTCATATAAGCATTACTAAATAATAATTTCATAAAGGCAAACGCCATACCTAAGATAGCACCACCAACTGCACCAACAATGATATATAAAATCTTATTTGGTGAGTCATTCTCAGGGATACCTGCTGATGTTAATTCAACAAATTTGTTTTCAAACATATCAACATCATTATCAATAACTACCGCAGTTAAGGCTGCTGCCATAACTTGTGAGAAATCTTCATCAGTAGATGTGAAGCTAATTCTAATGATGAATGAAGTTGTTGAAGATGAAACTGCAATACCTCGTCTAATTAAAGTATTAGACATTCCATTTAATTTTTCAGTATGATCAGGATCAGTTACTAACCCAGATGTTTTTACTTTGTTAATAATGTAATCACTCTTAACGAATTCTGAAGCTGTTTGAATTAATCTTTGTGTATCTAAATAGTTAATTCCACCATCTTCACCACTGCCACCACCTACTGGTACTTGAACTAAAACTTCACTTGTTGATTTATATTGATCTGGAACTAATGTAAAAGCATAAACTCCAACTGCAATGGTAACAACTAAAGTGAATGCTGTAATAAGAATCCAGTTTACTCTAATAACCCTAAAGATATCAGCTAAACTAATCCCAGATTCCTGTTGATTTTGGTTTTCAAAATCCATATTTATTTCTCCTTTTTAAGCGAACATCTTATCAAATTTATTATAACATACTGTTATATTTTTATATGTTAAAGAGCGATACGACTTCATCAATGTCTTTTTTAATCATTTCTAAGCTGTCTAGCCAGAATTGTTTTTGGGTAATATCAATCCCCATTGATTTAGCAACCACTTCTGCATCTTCTTTAGTCGTTAATGCTAGTAAATCGTCATAACGTTTTAAGAAGTTTTCTTTATCTTTTAAGTATTGAGCATATAACCCTTTACCAAATAATAAACCAAATGCATATGGGAAGTTATAGTAGTTTAAACCAGCTGAATAGTAATGACCTTTAACTAACCACATGTATGGGTGTAGATTATTGTGATCTAGTCCATCTTGATATGCTTCTTTTTGAGCCTCTAACATCCAAGTATTCATTTCATGTTTTGAAATTGGACGATTTGCTGATTCAAATACTTTTGATTCAAAAATGAATCTTGAAAGAATATCAATAATGACTTGAGTATCGCCTTGTAAGCCTACTTCTAGGATAGAAAGTCTTTCTTTTGGATCTGTAAATTGGGTTAATAAATATTGGGTCATGATTGTTTCACAGAAGATTGAAGCAGTTTCAGCAAGTGGCATTGGATATGACCAATGAAGTGGTTGGTTAGCTTTAATCACATCACCATGATAACCATGTCCTAATTCATGTGCCATGGTTGAAACTGAATCAAGTGAGCCTGTGAAGTTTAGCATAATTCTTGATTGACCAATTTGAGGTTGGTTAGAACAGAATGCACCACCACGTTTACCTTTTTTAGGGAAAACGTCAATCCAGTTTTTATCAAATGCTGTCTTAGCAAAACCTGCTAGTTTAGATGAGTAACTACCAAATGCATTAACAACTAAATTTTGAGCTTCTTCATAAGAATAAGTTTTGTTTAATTGACCTACGGGTGCAAACATATCATACCAAGGTAGGCCACCTTCATGGCCTAAGTATTTAGCTTTAGCCTTCATGTATCTTGCAAAGTGAGGACGGAAGTCTTTCATTGCTTCAATCATTGCATTTAACGTTTGTTCACTCATTCTTGATTGATCTAATGTTTTTTCTAAGGCTGATTTATATCCACGAAGTTCCATCATGGTGTTTACTTCACGTTTGATATTAGTTAAACCCATAGCAACAAAATCATCTACTGATTCAAATGCAGCAAGTTCTTTTTCGTATGCTTCTTTTCTAATCTTTTGATCAAAATCATAAGCAAGACCACGAAGATCAGAGAATGTATATTCTTTACCTTGAACTTCAGCTTTTAAATTAGCAGTAGCAATTTGTTGTAGTCTAGACCAAGACATACTAGAAAGTTCAGCAAGTTTAGCATATAAAACTTCTTCTTTTTCAGTTAATAAATGTTTAGCATCTTTTTGGTCATTCTTTAAATTAGATAAATAAAGTTTGATTTTATCTGAATCTTTAGCTAGTTCATCTAAATCAACAGTTGCTAAGTATCTAGTGTAAGTAACACTTGGAGCTGTTAACTTTCTGTAGATTGCGGATAGTTTTGATAAGTAACCTAAGGCTTCATTATTCGTTACATCAGTTGCTGTTGATAAACTAGCAAATGATGCTAACGTACGATATAAAACTGTTAATTCTTCATCAAACTTAATTGCACCTTCAATATATGCTTTAGGTGATGTTGGTGTTGCTTGTAAAAACTTAGCGTAGTCTTCAACAAGCGAGTTGAACTTATCCATATCAGCTTTATATTTATCGTCAAAACCTAAATATAGGTCGTCTAAATTCCATTTAATTTCATTCATATTCATTTTCTCCTAGTGCTTAATAGCTTGTAGTACTTTTTTTATAATTTCGTTATCAACTGTTGAATCAAACTTTCTAGCAAAGAACTTATCTGAGTTTATTATTTGCTCATAATCAGCAATCGTTAAAGTCTTTGGACTTGGTTTTTGTTCTGACCAGTCAACATAAGTTAAGTAGTCTTTACGTTTATCTCGTAATGGTGAATTCATAAAGACTGTGTGCATCATCGTTTCATCTACACATAAGCCATGCTTATATTCTTTTAATAGTTCTTCTATGTTGTAGTAATTAAATAAATACTCAACAAATTCAGAACTTAAACTCATCCAAACTGAACCAAAGTAATTCTTTCTATGCGTTTCTTTATTACGCCAGCCAAATAATATTTGATACGCTTTTTTAGTGGCTTTAGCAAATAGATTTCTTTTCATCATAAATTTTGGATATTTAAGTTTAATGTTAATCTCTTGTTTCTTAATCCATGCTTCATCATCATGGATTAACATGTAAGTAAAATCTTTATTGGTTACTAATTCATCATATAAATCTTTAGTTGGTTTAATTGGTAAATCTTGTCCACTAATTAATGTATAGTGAGCATAGCGGCCTTTTTTAGATGCTGCTTCTAATAAATTGATATGGGCTCTGTTCATCGAAACAGCTCCCCATTCAACAGAAACTCTGTTTTCAATCACATAGACATTTCTTGTAGATGATAATTTTGAAAGATCTTGAACTTTAGCATCGACATGAATAAAGATATCAAATTTATCTTTTTCAAATGTTTCAATGAGTTGATTCACTTGATTATTTATCTTGTGGATAATTAATAGTATGGCTATTTTCATTAGCTACCTGCCTTCAATTCAAAGAGTAAGTCTCTAATTTCCATTGCTTTTTCAAAGTCTAAGTCTTTAGCTGCTTGTTTCATTAAGACTTCTAGACGTTTAATTTCTTTTTCAATTTCTTTCTTAGATAGTTTATCAACTTTACCATCTTTGATAACTTCACCTTTAATTGAAATGTTATCTCTAATTTCTTTAGTAATTGTTACTGGTTCAACACCATGTTTTTCATTGTATGCTTTTTGGATTGCACGACGTCGATTGGTTTCATCAATCGCTAATTTCATGGCTTCACTCATTTGATCTGCATACATGATGACACGACCATTAACATTACGGGCGGCACGGCCAATTGTTTGGATTAAGGCACGTTCACTACGTAAGAAACCTTGTTTATCTGCATCTAGGATTGCTACTAAGCCTACTTCCGGAAGGTCGAGACCTTCACGAAGTAAGTTAATACCAACTAATACATCGTATTTACCTAAACGAAGATCACGAAGAATTGCTGTTCTTTCTAGTGCTTTAATTTCACTATGTAAATACGCAACCTTTAAACCTAATTCTTTAAAGTGATTGGTTAAGTCCTCACTCATACGAATCGTTAGCGTTGTTACTAAAGTTCTTTGATTATTTTCTATACGTTTTTTAATTTCAAAGTATAAATCATCAATTTGACCTGCTGTTGGTCTAATTTCAATTTCAGGGTCAAGTAGATAGGTTGGTCTAATGATTTGTTCAATGACTGGAAGTTGTTTATCAAGTTCATAAGGTCCAGGGGTTGCAGATAAATAAATTACTTTATCTTTTCTTGCTTCCCATTCATCAAATTTTAATGGTCTGTTATCTAGGGCAGATGGTAGACGGAAACCATAGTTAACTAAGTTTTCTTTTCTAGATCTATCACCAAAGTACATCCCCCTAATTTGAGGAACAGTCACGTGAGATTCATCAATTACAAGTAAGAAATCATCGCCAAAGAAATCCATTAAGGTTGCAGGTGTTTCACCAGCTTCTCTTAATGCTAAATGTCTTGAATAGTTTTCAATCCCTGAAGTAAATCCGATTTCTTCCAGCATTTCAATATCGTATTTAGTACGCATTTCAATACGTTGGGCTTCTAATAGTCTATTTTCAGATTGGAAGAAATGAACTTGTTCTGCAAGTTCATTTTTAATTCTTCTAATACTTTCTGCCATTTTTTCTTTACTTGCCATAAAGAGTGTTGCAGGGAAAATAGTAGCAAACATAGTTTTCTCTTTTGAAACTCCGGTTAGGACATCAAATAAAATGATTTCTTCAATTTCATCACCAAAGAAGACAATTCTAATACCTAAATCTCTTTGGTTAGAAGGAATAATTTCAATATTGTCACCACGCACTCTAAAAGTACCGCGGTGAAAATCTAAATCATTTCTTGCATATTGAAGTTCAACAAGTTTATTTAAAAGTCTGTTTCTACCGTATTCTTCTCCAACTCTTAAGAAAATTGTTGCGTTCTTATAATCATCAGGATCCCCAATACCATAGATACACGAAACAGATGCAACAACTATAACATCTTCTCTTGAAAGTAGTGATGCAACTGCGCTATGTCTTAGTTCATCAATTTCATCATTAATTGATGAATCTTTTTCAATGTAGGTATCGCTTGATACAACATAAGCTTCTGGTTGGTAGTAATCATAATAAGATATAAAGTATTCTACTCTATTTTCAGGAAATAATGATTTCAACTCACCATATAATTGACCAGCTAAGGTTTTATTGTGAGCAAGTACTAAAGTCTTTTTACCAAGTTTTTGAATGATATTAGCAATCGTGAAGGTTTTACCTGTACCAGTAGCACCAAGTAAAATTTGTTCTTTTTTATTATTTGAAAAGTTTGTTATTAACTTTTTAATAGCCTCTGGTTGATCACCTGATGGTTGGAATTGGGATACAAGTTTGAACATAGCCTCACCTTGCTTTCTAAAGGTTATAAATAAATATATTTATTTAATCAATTTTAACATCAAATTAAAAAAATAACAAGAAAGTCAGTATATGACCTTCTTGTGATTTAAGGTATTTAGATTCGTTGAATCTTAACCATTTACAATCAGAAAATCGAACATTAAATATGAAAAGATGAATGACAAATTGCAAAAATAAAATTAACATCATCTCTCCTATCCAAATTTGAATCATAATACCTTATTCATTTATTTATTCTTTATATATTTTATTATTTCAGATTCCACTTCAATACCAAAGTCTTTAACAAATAATGCATAGTATTTGTTGATTTTTGATCGATTGTTTTCTGCATTCAATATACAATAACATCTAAAAAGAAACTCTTCAAATTTATCTTTATCATTAATTGCATGGTATGCAAGTGCTGAATAATAGTAAAAGTCTTCAAGTAAATAACTTAATTTCAGATTATGACAAAATTCAATTGCTTTTGCACAATAATCAATGACTTTATTGTATACCTTCTGTGAACCATAAAACAAGGCAATGTAATATAGACATAGTAATAATAACCTGTCATTATGACCACTAATGATTGTTTTTTGTTGATTAATGTATTTCTCTAATATATTTATTACTTTAATTTTGTCTTCAAAAGCTTTTAGAGGTAATAGTGAGGATAATAAAATGATTTCAGTTGAAGACAAGATATTCTTATTAAAAATCGAATCATAATTAACCAAATGCTTAATCTCTAAAATATATTGGTTTGGAGTGATTATATTTTGATAAAAATGCATTAAATACAGTGAATACTTATAAATTAGCGTGTTATTTGTATCAATAAGATGTTCCACATCAATTTGATTAAATATCAATTTTGCAGACTCAAAATCTTTATTAACTATATAATTGTTTAATTTATTCAATAATTGGGTTTCTTGAAATTTATCACTTTCAAATTCTAAAATGAGATGTTCTGGTTTAAATCCTAGTTTATTAGATAATTTATTGAATATTTTTTGTGGAATTTGATATTCACCAGACAAATAGCGTCTAAACTGTCTTAATGAAACGATATCATCTGTAAATTCTTCTTGTGTCATATTCCGTTGAAAACGCAGTTTATCAAAAAATAAAGCTATTTCTTTTGAATACAAGTCAATATTCATATCTCCTCCAATTTGTTAGGACAGTTTTGCCCTATTATTTAGTTTAATACAATTTTATACTTTGAATTATAAGGGGGTGATTATATGAAAAAAATGATGTTATTTGTTTTAATGTTAACAGTAATGGTGAGTTGTCATATGGATTACATGTGCTCTAATAGTTTCAACAACCATCCGGAAATTTTGATTGTTAATGAGATTGAAATTAAACGCTCAACTGGGTTTACAAATGAAGATAAACATCCTGAGATCATTGAGATATCAAATCATGGTCTAAAAATAAATACAAATGAAATAGATAAAATTTAAAGGGTTATACATCAGAAGTTCGTCTTATTAGTCAGTGCGTGGTATGATAGGTTCAATCAAAATAATATAACTATGAAAAAAATTTCTATATTATTACTATTTATTATATCAATCTTTTTACTTCAAGGTGAAGTTTCATTCGCTGCAACACCTTCAATAAATACAATATATACAAGTTATACATCCCAAACACCTGTAAACACGACCTTTGGAAATGCAACAAGAGTCGATTATGGTGTTGCATCAAATAAAGATTTATTAAGTTTTGAGTCTTGGTGGGGCCTTCAAAAGGATTATTCATCCTATGGTGACATCTACTATGTGGTATATAAATACTCCAAGCCTCTAAATGCAAGAATCAAAAAACTTAAAAATGAAACTATTTTCATTTCAGCTGGAGGTACTTTCTCCCATACCAGAACGATTACAGCAGGAACCTCATATACCTATGAAACTATGGTAGAATATGAATTAGGAATGTCCTATTCATACAGTACAGAACTTACAGTTGGTGGACTAAACTATATGGGGGCAAATATTGGTGGTAAGGTAAGTACAAATACCTCTGTAGAAGCTAAAATCGGTGGTTCAATCAAGAATAATTACACACACACTTACACTCAAACAACCTCGGAAACTTACAGTGTTTTAGTTAATACATCAAGTTATTATGTATACGAATTGCGTGCAAACTTTGATGTTTATGTAATACAAGTTTACCAAGCTCAATATAGTACCAATGTTGTTCAAGGTAACTGGGCGATTGGTGAAAAGTGGTACGAAAACACTCGAATTGGATATAAACTAATTGAACAAAATGTTAAATACACATATATCTATGATTCACTATCTGAAGGTATATTTAAGTACTCATTAAATTCTAATGGTAGATTTTACTATAATGATTTAAAAAACAATAATATCGCATATCTATAAAGGAGACTTTATGATTGAACTAATAAATATATCAAAAAAATACGGTGACCAAAACACCGTATACGCACTGACTAATATAACTTTATCATTTCCGGATAAAGGTTTAGTTTCAATTATTGGTAAATCAGGTAGTGGCAAGTCCACACTGTTAAACATTTTATCTGGGATTATTTTCCCAACAGATGGAAATTATTTAATTGATGGAAAAGATACAAAGACCTTTAATTCGGACACTTGGAATCAAGTAAGAAACAATTATTTTGGTTATGTTTTTCAAGATCATAACTTAATTGATTACTTAACAGTTTACGAAAATTTAAAACTTATTGAAACGCTTTCTGCTAACGATGAACCACTTGATCAAGAAATAAATCGCATCTTAACAAAACTAGATATAAAGGATTTATTGAATAAAAAAGTATCCAACCTTTCTGGTGGTGAACAACAAAGGGTTGCTATTGCACGTGCATTACTTAAGAAATCCAAAATTATTTTAGCTGATGAACCAACGGGTTCACTTGATTTAGAAAATAGTATCAATATATTTGAAATTCTAAAAGAAATCTCAAAAGATGTATTAGTTATTCTTATTACACATGATATTGAATTTGCTGAAAAGTATTCAGATTTTACTGTCAAACTTGATTATGGAAAATTGAAAACATCAACACTTCCTATAAAAGATTTATCAAATCATAAAACATCCTTTACAGTGACATCTTCAAAAATTAAATTAAAACAATTAGTTCAAACATCATTAAAGATCAACAAGACATTTAAATTCAAATCATTTTTTATGATGTTCTTTATGCTAATGACTTTAAGTTCATTAATGTTTACACTTGCCTTTAATCTATTTGAAGAAAGTCCTTTCTTGTATCATGCAAACAAAGGTACTTCCAATCAGCAAATCTATATTTCTAATAATGAAATGAATTTAGTTATCCCTGATACTTATGACGATCTTGACTTTAGTGCATTTACAAATTTAAGCTTTAATAAGGTTTATGTTGAACAACTCGATACCACATTAATGTCTCTATTTAATGTAAATTCACTTCAGAAAATATTTAGGACTATTGAAGTTAGAAATGATTTACTTGATGATGAAATCATCATTACAGATTATCAAGCTACAATGCTAAGAGAAAATAACATTACTTTAATTGATTCATATGAAAATTTGATTGATACATTCATCATTTTAGGTGATTACTCATTTAAAATTAAGGATGTTATGCTAACTAATTTTAATGAAGATTTTAGTACCCAATTTCAAGATAGACTATTAACGACTTATGATGTCTTAAAAATGAATCAAAATACTTTTGTTAAATTGGTTGACCATTTAAACAATGATATTGAAACGACAACAGATTTAGGTTTAGTTAATTTTGTAAATAGAGTTTCTTTAGTGGACATTGATGAAAGCTCATTTATTGGTTCACTAGATTTATTACCAAACGAGGTTATTTTAACCGTTCCGATGCTTATATTAATAACGAATGATACTTTTGAAGTACCTGCTGATATGGAGCCTTACTTAGACACAAGTTTTGATTTAACTTATGTTAAAAACGGAAATGAAGTAACAGAAAATTTTACAATTAAAGCTATTATATTTAAAGATAATCATGCAATTTTCTTTGAAAGTAACTTTTTTGAAACAGAAATTAAACCTGATACACTGGATTTGGACTTACTTCAATACACCTATACATTTAGTGAATATGATTTAAATAGTTTTATCGAATTCCATCAATATATTAAAAGTATTGGTTTAGAATTTACATCTTATATAGCATTTGATGCAATGCGTGCAACAGTATTTGTCACAGGACTAAATACGTTCTTAATAATATTTACCAATGTTTCATTCATCTTACTCATAGCTATGCTCTTCTTCTTTATTAAGAGTTCAGTCAATGATCATTTATATAATATTGGTATTTTAAAGTCGTTAGGATTCTTGAATAAGCATATCATGTTGATATTCAGTTTTATGAATTTAATGATTATTGGCATAACATATATGTTATCAACAATCATATTCCTCATTAATGTCAATTTAATTAATACTTACTATAAAGAGGAGTTAGAAATGAATATTAATTTAATTAATCTAGATTTTACTTTATTCTTGTATACAGGATTAACGGTTTTATTAATTGGTGGACTTATTTCATTCATTTCACTCGAACGTATTAAAAAAATCGAAATTTTGAAGTTACTTAAAAACTAAATTTAGATTTCTGATATTGAAAAAGGCATAATTCTATCGATTTATGCCTTTTTTATTTAATTACTTTACTTTCTGTAATCTGCTTTAGCCCAAGCTTGTGTTGGTTTAAAGAAACCATAGTTTTGATTCCAAGTTTGAACACCAGGAACGATTGATGTTAATGTAATTGATTTAGTTACACCACCAATTGTTACAGTAATTGTATATTCTACTTCTGTTGTTTCTTCTGGAAATACAACAACTCTACCTGTATTAGATACAAGTGGTGAATTTGAACTAAATTCAATTGTTGCATCAGAATATTCTTGTAGTACTTCTAATTCGATTGCTACATGTTGCATGAAGCGTTCCCAATACCAAGTACCGTTCCAAACTGTATTGTTTAGCGTGTAAGGGTCTCCCTTACCAGTAATTGTATTATGTTGGATCACTCTGTTTAATTCTAGATCATTATAATCTAATAACCATGCAACGAGTTTTGCTGTTCTTTGTACTGTATCAACGATATCAGCATTTTTGTTAATGTTCATTTCAATACCAGTTGATACTTTGTTACCAGCTCTAGCACCAATAACACCACGAGCTTGTTGTGAAGTATCAAAGTAATGAGGAGCCATGACATATTGTCCACCTTGGATATCCCAAACCGGTCCTTGCATTGTGAAGTAAGACTTATCAAGGATTTGGTTTGAATTACCACGAGGTGCTTGAATTGTTGATTTAGTACCATTGAATGTGAAGTATCCATCAACCGATATATCAATCACTGGGTTGTAGTTACCATTAGCTTGGATGCCTGTTGGTTGCCATGTGAAGGTATATGATGAACCATCACCAGCATGCCATCCTACATATGCATCCGGAAGTGAACCAAGTACACCGTAATCCCCTACTGTGTAGTGGATACCTACTTGGTTTGCTGGGTTAGCAAAGAATGCACCGTGTGTCATTAAGCCACCGTTTAGGTTAGCTGTATCATGAACTAAGATAAATTCAGTTGAAGGTTTTAATGTGTTACTAAACTTCGTTGGGTCAGCTGGGAATGAAGTTCTATCAATAACTAATTCATCAAATAAGAATGCATTGACTGATTCATATCTTGGATCTGACCATTCTTGAGATGCAGTGTAATAAGTAATGACATTTAAGCCACTAACAACATTATTGTTAGCTGATGCTAATAATGAAAGTAGAGCATCTACTCGTTCTGCTGGGTTTAATGCTTCTTGGATATGGACTGTGTAAGTGAATACTAATTCCTCACCTTCAAAGATATCAATATGCGTTGTACCAGCTTGTAGTGCTTTAAAGTTATTTTCTTCTGTTAATTCTAACATTTCAGCATTTTCAACTTCAAATGTGAATGTTCTTAATTCTGCATTTTGTCCAAATGGTACAACAGTCATTGTAAACTCATCATTGACTTTAATGAAACCATTGAAGCCTTCAGAGAATTCTAGTGTAAAGCTATCTTTTGGATAAACAATGACATTCATTTTGACTGAAACAGTGCCATTGTGGTTAGTTACAGTGATTTCAGCTTGACCAGCATTAACTGCTGTTACTAAGCCATTTTCATCTACTGTTAATACTCTATCATTAGATGTTGAGAAGATTAATTGTTTGTTAAATGCATTTTCTGGTGTAATCACGACATCAAGTAGTAATTCATCACCTTTAAACATTTGTGATACTGCATTTGAAATAGCTAGTGCAGTAATAGGATCTTTCTCTGCCCACTTAGCATAAAGTGTTTTAGATTCAGTAATTTCTGTAATTGGAGAACCAGTAAACTCTGGGTTATCATACCAACCTAAGAACTCATAGTTTTCTAAATATACATTTGTTGGAAGCACTAAAGTTTCTTCAGTTGATAAGAATTCAGTTTGTTGACGGTCAGCAATTAAGTATGACCAGAATCCATTCTTAAGTTCTTGAATACTATAATCAGATGATTGCCAGTTAGCATTTTCTACAAACTTACGACCAGCCATGAAACCACGCACTTCATAACTCCATGCATATTTGTAGTTAGGATTCACAGCTTCAAATGCTTGAGCTGTTGCACGTGAAATAATATTAGCAGCTGCTGGTTTATTTGTTGATGAACCAACTACTGATAAATATTTAGCAACCCACAACCATTTATCTCTAAATCTTGCATCATAGAAGAATGTATGCATATTTGTTGATGATGTACCAAAGGTATCTGTTGGAATGGTTGTTAATGTGTATGATGTGCCACCAAATAGGTTATAGTCAGCAAGCCAATCTAAAACCATTGCCTCACGATTAGCATAGAACATGTTACCACCGTTTAATACAAGGTTATAAGTGAATGTTGCAGTAAATTCTTCATATACAATTTCAATCACTAATGAACCATCTGCTTTAATCACACCTTCATACTCTTCTTTTTCTGTATAGAATCCTAATTTAGGTTGAGGTGTAATTTTTACAGTTGAACCAACAACACCAGTTAATACTTGTTCAACGATGTCATAAGTATTTGTATCTTTATTAAATGTGTATGTAATAACTACATATTCAGCTGTTACATCTAAAATACGGATGATATGACTTGAAGCTGTTAATGTAATATTAATTCTTGATTCATCTAATAGATTATGGTTTTCATCTAAAATCGAATTATCTTGGAATCCTGCGATGTTACCATCCTCTCTAAAGATGTATCCGGTTGGGTTAATGAAGCTATTTTCTAACACATCGACATCCCAAACCGCTTTAGTTGTATTTTCATTCTTTCTTAAGTGAATTGAGTTGTGAGTATTAGTAAACTCATTACCAACGATATTAAAGTCGATATTTAATGAGTTATAAGTTGATGTTGCAATAACTGCAGATTGTGGATAACTATCTGTTGGGTTATTTGTAACGTTACCGATGTTTTCAAATACGTTGTTTAAGATGTTAATTGTTTGTAGGTTACCACTTGATGCTGAATATGCTCTAAATAAAATTGCATTTTGTCCACCTTTAACATCGTTTCTAAATAAGTTTTCTTCGATGTTTAAAGTCCCGTTATTGTAACCACCATCAATACGAACTGCTGATAGTTGGTAATTTAAGAATTGATTAAATCTAATGTTGATTTCTCTGCCTGCTGCTGTTCTATCAATTGAGATAATATCTGATTGAATACCATCAAAGATGTTATTTTCAATTGTGATATCACCAAAGACGTTGGTATCAGCAAGACGGTATAATTGGATAATCGCATTTACATTAACTCTTGAGTTTGGAAGATATCCAGAACCCACAGTTGTAGTGTTATATACATGGTTATTACTGAATTCAAATCCAAAGAGTGTACCAGTTGAGATCACTTGGAATCCACCAGTCATATTGAAACCAGTAATTGAAATATCTGTTTGGTTAGGAGCAATTGTGATCTTACCAGTTAAGATTGTATTTGGTCCACCAACTAATGAAATTGATTTATTAATTATAAAGTTTTCACTAAATGTACCATAGTTAACTTCAATTAAATCACCTGCAACAGCAGCATTAATTGCTTCTTGGATTGTTGCATAGTTTTGACCGTTTAAGAATGCAGCAGTCTTAGGTACGACTTCAACTAATAGTTCTACAGTTACATCTTCATATGTTGCAGAAATTGTTACACTACCTGCAGCAATAAATGTTACTTTACCATTTTGGTCGATTGTAGCAATTTCTTCATCACTTGATGCCCAAACAACATTACTAAATTCAAAGTAAGGTGGGGTTGCAAGTAATTCATATTCTACAACATCAGTTACTTCAACAACATCTTTACCACCAATTTCAAAACTTTCTAAGACTGGTAGAGCAATTGAAACAACTCTAAATGTTGATGCAGTATTATTGATAATTCTTGCTTCATCTACTTCTTCACCTAATCTATCTAAGAATAGGTTATTTTCGAATGTAGCAAGTTTCACTTGGTCAAATAATACATAACCTAATGAATCTTCAAATGTATTTCCAGATACTGTTGCAGACCATTTAGTCGCCGCACCTCTTAAGTGAACGCTATTAAATGTATGATCAAAATGATTATCTCTAATATAGATATTTGTATCATTTGCATTAAATGTTGAGAATGTGATGACACCAGAACCTGGTTGATCACCGTCTCTACCTTTAGATAATGTACCAATGTTTTTAAAGTAGTTTTCTTCAATGTAGATATTTTGTACATTGCCAGCTGTTGGAGCAAACGCTCTAAATGTAATTGCTGAACCTGCACTTAATTCATCATTCATGAAGATGTTTTCTTTAATGTTATATGTACCATTGTTGTATCCACCATCAAAACGAATAGCAGAAACACCAAAGTTTAAGAATTGGTTATTTAAAATATTAATTTCTGTATTAACCATTGTACGGTCAAGTGAAATAATATCCGCTTCGATATTTTCAAAGATATTTGATTCAATATTAATATCACCAAATAGATCAGAATCTGCTAAGCGGTAGAATTGAATAAACGCATTCACATTGATACGGTTTACTGGTGCATATGCATTTGGTGTTAGTGTTAAATCATAAACATGGTTATGAGTAAAATTGAATCCTTTTAATGTACCCGTTGATTTAAACTGAGCATTTTGAGTAAATTCAAAACCATTAATGGTAATATTTTGTAGATTAGTTGCAATATTGATAAGGTTTGTTAAAACAACTTTCTTATCTGCTTCTGGTTGGAAAGTAAGGTTTGACTTATTAATCGTAAATGATTCATTATGTGTGCCTTCTTTGATGATGATTGTATCACCAGAGACAGCTGCATTAATGGCAGCTTGGATTGAGCCATAGTTTGTTCCATTTAATGATGCAACAACACTTTGAATGGTTACTTCTTTAGTTGTAGTCTTACCATCAACTGAAACAGTTACTAAAACTGTACCTGTACGTTTTAATGTTAATAAACCATCATTAACACTTGCGAATGCATTAATGTTAACACTCCAAGTAACTTCATCATATTCTGCATCTAGTGGTAAGATTTGAACAGTTAATTCTAAATCATCACCAACTAAACCTGTTGAAGGTCCTAAGATTTCAACTGAATCCACTGATACTCTTGGTACAGTAATAATGATTTCATGAGTATTTGATTTACCATCAGCTGTTGCAGTAATTATTACAGTACCTTCTTTTAATAATGTAACAACACCATTTACTACTGTAGCAAGTGTTTCATCACTAGATTCCCAAGTAACTGCCTTATCTGTAGCATTAGCTGGTAAGACTGTTGCAGATAATGTAATCTCTTCACCAACTAAACCTTCAGTTAATCCTGAAATTTCTACAGATTCAACTGGAATGATCAGTGGAGATACAACGATTGTATGTGTATCTGATTTACCATCAGCTGTTGCAGTTATTGTCACACTACCCTCTTTTAATAATGTAACAACACCGTTTTGTACGGTTGCAATCGTTTCATCACTTGAAGTCCAAGTAACTGTTTTATTTGTAGCATTGGCTGGTAAAACAGTTGCAGAAAGTTCAACAGTTTCTCCAACCACACCTGCTTCATCCCCTGTAATTTCAACAGATTCTACATTAACAACAGCGGTTGCTACTGTAATGCTATGGGTAGCACTCTTTCCATCTGCTGTAGCAGTGATTGTTACACTACCTTCTTTAAGTAATGTGACAACACCATTTAAAACAGTTGCTACTGTTGCATCAGATGTTGACCAAGTAACCGTTTTATTCGTAGCGTTTGCTGGTAAAACTGTTGCGGTTAAAGTAACAGTTCCTCCAACAACACCAGCACTTCCACCAGCAATAGTTACTGATGAAACTGGAATAATTTGTGGCTCTTGTTCAACAACGATAATTTTAATTGTGTCTTTAATTTCTGTCCCCTTAACGGTTGCAGTTACATCAACAGTGCCAACTGTTAATGCAGTAACTGTGTTACCGGAAATAGAAACAATTCCTTCTTGTGAAAAGCTAAACTCTAACTCGAAGCCTTCTGTGAGTTCATATGCTAATTCATATGTTTCACCAACTTCAAGTGTAACCTCTTCTTCGTCAAATGAAAACGCTGCATTTATGATATCTGTACATGCAGCAAGAACAAGTGATAAAGAAAGCATAGTCAAAACTAAAAATTTTCTTTTCATTCTTTCCTCCTATGTTTTTTTGTACAAAAGTTTTCTTTTGTATGCCCTCTGCCTTCATTATAGTCCACTTTTCAATTTATGAAAGCGCTTTATACTTTGAATCTCAAATATTGTAAATAAATTTCAGTAAGTGAAAATAATTAGGGGTAAAAAAGAAAAAACCAAAGTTTTTTTCATATACTTTGCGTTAAAACTTTAATATTTTATATTAATTTTGAAAATTTAAAGAAATTTTTCTATCTCTTTTGAATAAATTTTATAACCTTCTTTGTTTAAATGAATACCATCTGGAGTATAACTTTCAATCAAGTATCCTTCTAGATCAACTAGACCATCATACTGATTAATAAATGTAACACTGATACTTTCTAAAACATTTTGAAGACCCTTATTAATTAACTGGTTTTCCTCATTTGTTCTACCTGCAACATAGATTTTTTTATAAAGTTTAGTTCCTTCTTTTAAAACAGGTGTCGTCGATAGATAATATAATTTAGTTTCAGGAAATTTTTGTTGTAGGGTTTTAAATACATTTATCACATTTTCTATAACTTCATCCGGGGTTGATCGTAATAAGAATAAATCATTTGAGCCGATAGAAATAAATAATTTATTAGGAACAATACTACCAACAATATCTGCTAAATTTTCCAATATAAGTTTAGTTGTAGCACCAGCTACACCACGGTTTAAAACGTCTAAATTTGGAAAAGAGGATTTAACATCAAGATACTCAATCATAGAGTCTCCCATGAATAAAATATTTGTGTTTTTCTCAACCTTATTAAGTTCTTTATATTTATTAATTACTTTACTACTGGTTTTAGCAATCATATCTCTTAAACCATGTAGTTCTTGATCATTTAGTTTCATAAATATCCTACTTTCTTATCGAAAATATTATAACACGCATACTTATGTATGCCTTCTATTGTGTTATAATAAATTAAACTTATAGGGATTAGGGACATATAATGAAAGACTTTTATTTAGACAATCAAACTTTTTATATTCAATTTGGTAGAATTCCTTGTGACACTGAAAGTAATATCTTAGATTCAAGACCATTCTTTATATTACTTCAAAGATATACAGCACATATTAAAGAAACAGGAAACCGTGATTTTAACTGGATCTTAAAGTTAAAACCAACTGGAGTTTTATCCCTTTTTAAAGATTTACTTGTTTGGGAATATAAAACAGTTGTTAAAACACATAATTTAGATTCTAATGAAGAAACTAGAATTTCTTTATATACATTCGTTGAAAACTTTTATGATTACTGGAGAAAAATCGAAAGATTTGGTTTCTTTAACCGTAGTAGATTTGATAATAATCAATCGATTAATCAAAGATTAATTGATAACTCAGATAACTTCTCAAATCTAGTATTAAGACTATATCGTACAATCTCTCAAAAGATTTTAAATAGAACATATAATCTGTTAAGACAACTTCCAGCAGGTACACAAGCTAATCTATCAATTGTTACAAATTCATGGGTTTATGATGCACCTTATACTAAACTTCCTGAACAAAGATTTGTATCAAGTATTTTAATCAAACCACCATTAATGATTTATTCTAAATCAAATACGAGAACTGGTATGTTTAAACCAGTTGATCAAAACCCATTAGAAACACTTGATATCAATAAAAATGATTATATCGTTTCAGCACTTAAAATCGGACCATATTTAGCATATGTTTATACACATACAAAATTCTTAAAATATGCAGTAACTTTAGGTTCTTTATTTGAATCAGCAAGTTATGAAGAGTATAAAGATAAAAAGCCAGATTTAATCTATATCTACGGTATAAACGATGAATCATTTGATGGTGTCTATCATCACGATAAAAATCACGATATTCATATTGGATTTGTTTCAACTGCTGATAAAAATGACTACTTCGGTTATGTTAAAAAGATGTTGTTAACTCTTTATAATGTAAGAAGCATGAGTGAAGGTAAACTTCCTATTCATGGTGCCATGTTCAAATTAAGATTTAGAAATGGTATTGAAAAGAATGTCGTTATTATTGGTGACTCAGGCGCTGGTAAATCAGAAACGATTGAAGCACTCAGATTAGTTGGTTCTAAGTACATTTCTTCTATCGATATTGTGTATGACGATATGGGTTCATTTGAAATATCAAACAATCACATCTTATCAAGTGGTTCTGAAATTGGAGCCTTTGTAAGACTTGATGATTTGGATCAAGGATATGCTTATAAACAAATCGATAGAGCAGTATTCTTAAACCCTAACCAAGTAAATGCAAGAGTTGTACTGCCTGCTTCTACATATGATTTCATTATGAAAAAACATAAAGTAGATTTAGTACTTTATGCCAACAACTATGATGAAACTAAAGAGGGGTTAGAAATCTCAGATAATCTAGATGAGATTGTTAAAGTATTTGAAGAAGGCGCAAGACGTGCTAAAGGTACAACGAGTGAAGTTGGTATGACGAAGAGTTTCTTTGCAAACCCATTTGGACCAGCACAGCATCAAGATATTGCAAAACCACTACTTGATAAATATTTTGAAAAATTATTTGAGAATAAGATACCAGTTGGTGTAATTTATACTAAGCTGGCTATTGATGGTTATGAACAGAAAGGACCAAATGAAGCAGCATTAAAATTATTAGAATACTTAATCAAGTAAAACAAAGGGAGAACGTCAAGTTCTCCCTATTTTTATTCTTCTTTATCTAATTTTGGTCCAATTAAGTATTTCTTATAATCTTCTTTTGTAATTTGATGAGATCTTGCAATCGCAAACGAATTACTTGGAATATCTTTAGTGACTGTTGAACCTGCTGCAATAAACACGTTATCACCAATAGTAATTGGAGCAATAAGATTTGTATTACATCCAATAAATGCCCAATCACCAATGACTGTTTTATTTTTATTTACACCATCATAGTTAACTGTGATTGTACCACAACCAAAGTTTACATTTGAACCAACTTCTGCATCACCAATATATGCAAGATGTGAAGCTTTTGTATTAAAGCCAGTTGAAGATTTCTTAACTTCTACGAAGTTACCAATACGGTTACTTTCACCAATATCAGCATGGTCTCTTAAATGAGCAAACGGTCCAACTGTCGTATTTTTTCTTACGATTGAATCATAAACATAACTGTGACGAACATGAACATTTTCATGGATTTCAGAGTTGTGGACTTCAGAATTCGGTCCTATAATCGCACCAGTTTTAATAATTGTATTGCCTGTTATAGTTGAATTTGGGTTAATGGTTACTCCCGGTTCAATAATCACATTATGCCCAATTGTGATAGTTTCTGGGTTTATCATTGAAACACCATTTAGCATATGTTCTTTATTGATGTATTCACGTAAATACTTTTCAGCTTTACTAATTGCATAAAGATCATTGACACCCATCACTAAACTATTATTTCTAACAGTATAAGTGCCAACCTTATAATCTTTTCGCATGATGCTAATCATATCAGTAATGTAGTATTCACCTTTAGCATTTTTATTATCTAGTTTGCTTAGTTCTTTAAAGAATTTTTGATTGTTAACGATATAAATACCAGTATTAATTTCTTTGATTGTCTTCTGATAGTCATCAGCATCGCGGTCTTCAACATTACCTGTTATTTGTCCTTGAGGATTACGAACTATTCTTCCATAACCTTCTGGATCATCGTAAATTGCTGTAACAACTGTTAAATCATTACCATTTTCTAGATGAGTTTCAAACATTCGATTAATCGATTTATACCATATTAATGGAACATCTCCTGGCATGATAAATGTATGGCCTTCTTTATCCCCAAGTTCTGATGCAGCCATCATTGCAGCATGCCCTGTACCTAATTGTTGTTCTTGATAAACATATTTAGCGCGATCTTCAATAATATCTTCTACAACTTCACGTTTATAACCTAAAACAAGATAAATCTCATCAACAACTGATTTTTCAATGTTTTCAACAATATACTCAATCATTGGTTTTCTTAAAATCGGAAAAGCGACTTTCGGAGTTTCCGATTTCATTCTTGTGCCTTTACCAGCTGCTAATACTAATGCATAGTTTTTCATTTTTTCTCCCCTAAAACTTTAATTCTTTCAACAATTCGATTCATCCATGAATCTAATAAAGATTCATCCTTACAACTTATTGTAACACGAACTAAATCTTCAGTACCACTTGGACGAACCAGTAATAATGAATCAGAAGTTAGTTCTTTTTGAGCTTCTTCTAGTAATTGTTTGATTTCATCTAACTTAACAACATTCTTATCAACATTTTTAATGTTGACCATTTTTTGTGGATACATTTCCACTTCTTTAGTATATTCTTTTAAATCCATGTTATTTTCAGTAAGTATTTTTAATAGATACATACCTGCAAATAATCCATCACCTGACGGTAGGATTTCATTTAAAATAATATGGCCCGAATTTTCTCCACCGATAGTTAAGTTTTCTTTTATAAGTGCTTCTGAAACGTATTTATCCCCAACACTTGTTTTAATGACTTCAATTCCTAAATCTCTAAATGCCTTCAGTATTCCAGGGTTACTCATTACAGTTAATACTACTTTATTGTCTTTAAGTTTATCAACTGATTTCAAGTATTTAGCTATAATGTAAACTATTAAATCACCATCATATAGATTTTGATCACCATCTACAACTAAAATACGATCACCATCTCCATCAAAACTTAATCCAATAGATGACTTAGTTTCTAGAACTTTAGATTTAATTGCCTCTATATGTGTTGAGCCTACACTTCGATTAATATTTAATCCATCGGGTTCATTACCGATTTGGAATGAATTTGAGGCATATTTTTCAATGATTTTTTTAGCGATTTTATATGTTGAACCATTAGCTGAATCATAACTAATTAGTTTATTAGCAAAAGGAATATTTAGTTTTTCATAAACTTTAATATATTCTTTTTCAACATCATCTGTATTTTGAATCAATCCAAAATTGGGTGATTTTAAAATAGATGTCTCATCAATATAACCTTCTAGTTCTCTTTCTTGATCATCAAGCATTTTGTAGCCTGATTTAATCACTTTAATTCCATTGTCAGTATATGGATTGTGTGATGCGGTAATCATTACACCGATGATATTTTTATTTTTTGAATAATAAGCAATCATTGGTGTTGAAACAACTTCAGAAATCAATACATTCACACCAGCAAGAGCTGCACCATATGCAACACCGTATGCAAGCATATTAGAAGATAGTCTTGTATCTTGACCAATAACAATTGTCTTAGGCTTAAATTTTTTAGCAATTGCTTGGCCTAACTTAAAAGCGAAATTAGCGCTTAGATCAATAAATGCTTTACCTCTAATTCCATCTGTACCAAAATACTTACCCATACTTACTCCTATCTTTTTCTCATAGTTTTAATAAATTCTTGAAATAATAAATTCACATTAAATCTAAATGGTTTTACGAAAATATAGATTAAAACTAATGCTCCAATCGAAATCATCACTGATAGAATTCCGTTTAACAACCCATTTAAGAGTATATTCTCTAATTGATTTATAGGTAGTATTTTTAAAGTATAAATTAAAACTATAAATAAGATCATTCCAAGATAATTTATAATATAGAATCTTTTAATTGGTTTATTGAAAGCATGTTTATAAAGCACAAATGGTTCAATAACGTGTGTGATAAATAAATTTGTTATAATTGTAGCTACAAGTATCCCATAAATACCAATCACATAATATAGACCAATTGATAATGTCAGATTTGTAAAGCCTTCCAATAAAGGTTTATATCTATCTTCGTAAAATTTGCCACTTGCATCTTTAAAACTAATAGTTGCGTGTCTCATGAATTGAATAAAATAATTTACTGAAATTATAATAACAAAAGTATCATCAAGTAGAACATCAGAATTAAATAATAATGTTATTAAATTATCAATAATTGCATAATAACCTAAGAAAAAAATAATACCTAAAATGAAATTCACTGTGTAAATCTTCTTAAATAACGAATAATAACTTTCATTTGATTTCGTTGTGAAATAATTACCTAAGACATTTGTAATCGAAGTGAAAAACAATGAAAGAATTCCTGTCATTGAGGTAATTATTAACACATAATTTGAATAAATACCTAAAATCGTTACACTTACAAATGTGCTAATCAAAATGCTATCCATAGTTTGTGACATTAACCCGCCTATTTTATGAAATAGCATTGCTTTGGTATTTTTAAAAATTTCATCTTTAATATTTTTGTCTAACAATGTATAATCGATAATTTTAGTCTTATATTTTTTCGCAAAAATCAGATTTGTTATAGTCCATTGTAAAATATTACTAATTAGATGAACTATTAAAAATAACAAAAATGATTTAGTATAAATAATCACAATAACTTGTATAATATACTCTAATATCTGAAATATCGATCTTATACTGTTAGTTATGTAATTATCCATATTAGCATTTATGTAAGAGGTTTTATATGCATATAAATAAGTTATAGCTGTCGCAAAAAGATAAATTATATAGTTTACGTATAGATTATCAAAATCAGTTACATCTTTTGCGAAATTGTGTAGAAATGGTATGATAACTAATCCAAATGATATTATTATTGCAAAAACATAAAAATATATTTTTTTATAAAGATAATAAAGAGCAGAAACTGTTTTAATATCGTTTTCATTCATGGGTTTATACATGCTAAATACAATTGCTGTCCCTAAGCCTAAATCTGCAACAGATAAGAAACCTAGTATGCTAATAAATAAAGAGTAAATACCAGCTATTTCATTCCCTAAGTAATTAACGATAAAACTTCTAGCCAAAATGCCTAATATAAGAATAATGATTTTAAAGATAATTGAAGTTGTGATATTTTTTTTTGCTTTATGCTTATACATATTAATTCATTATCATTAGATTAACTAATGCCTTTCTACTACTATTTATCTTTCAAATCTAAACTTTATTTACTCCAAACAACTCTATTTATATAGTCTGTATAACTTAAAATAATTCTTAATACTTTCTCAGAAACATTTGGCATTGAATAGTCTTCAACATATCTAATTGTTTCTTTTGATTGTGATTCTACAACTTTTAGTCCTTGAAGGATTCTTTCTTGTTTTAGCCCAACCATCATAACAGCACCTTCTTCCATTGCTTCTGGTCTTTCGTGTGCTTGTCTTATATTTAGTGCTCTAAATTTTAGTATTGATGATTCTTCACTGATTGTTCCACTATCACTTAATACTGCTTTAGATTCGATTTGAAGTTTATTGTAGTCAACAAACCCTAGTGGTTTTAATGTTTGAACTAATGGATGAAATTTAACACCTTTAGCTTCAATCATCTTTCTTGTTCTTGGGTGAGTTGAAACAATAATTGGAAGTTGATAGATTTCTGCAATCGCATTTAAAGTATCAACTAAGTCAAAGAAATTATTGGAACTAATATTTTCTTCTCTATGTGCAGAAACAACAAAGTATTTACCTTGTTCTAAATTAAGTCTCTTTAATACATCAGATTTTTGGATTTTATCCATATGTTGGTTTAATACTTCAAACATTGGTGAACCAGTTTTAATTACTCTATCTGGTGCAATACCTTCTCTTAATAGGTATTCACGAGCAATTGAACTGTATGGCATATTGATATCTGCAATATGGTCAACAATCTTTCGATTAGTTTCTTCAGGTACACGTTGATCAAAACATCTATTTCCAGCTTCCATGTGGAAAATTGGAATATGACGACGTTTTGCTGCGATTGCTGCTAAACATGAGTTAGTATCACCTAACACTAAGAATGCATCCGGTTTTACTTCATCTAGAATTGGATCAATCTTAGATAAGATATTACCAATTGTTTCAACTGCACCACCTGTTGCAGCATCAAGGAAATAATCTGGTTTTTTCAATTCTAAATCTTTAAAGAATACCTCATTTAATTCATAGTCATAGTTTTGACCAGTATGAACTAAGATATGTTCAATCGCCTCTTCTGATTCTAGTTTTTTCATTACTGCTGATAAACGAATAATTTCTGGACGTGTACCAACAACTGTCATTACTTTAAGTTTTTTCATATTAAACCTCCACGAAGTATGTATCTGGTCTTTCCAGATCAAACTTTTCATTTGCCCACATCACTGTAACCATATCAGTGTCACCTAAGTTCTCAATATTATGAGTATACCCAGGTGGAATATCTACAACTTGTAATTTTTCACCACTAACAAAATATTCAATAACTTCTTTTTCATCAACTTTTCTAAATCTGATAACACCTTTACCACTTACAACTAAGAATTTTTCATTTTTAGTGTGATGCCAGTGATTACCTTTAACAATGCCAGGTTTAGAAATATTAATTGAAACTTGTCCTCTGTCAGGACTCTTTAAGAATTCTGTGAATGAACCTCTATGATCAATATTCATTTTTAAATCATATGCAAATTGATCTTTTGGTAAATAACTTAAATAATTTGAGTATAGTTTTTTTGCAAATTCATTTTCTGTATTAGGAATTTGTCTATTTTCACGACTTGCTTTAAATGAATTTAGCAAATCAACAATTTCACCAAGTGTAGCCTTGTATGTTGGTTCAACATAACAGTAATCATCTTTTTTATTTTCATTACCGTTTAATGCGTTAATTAATTCATTAACTAAGTCGTCAATATAGACAAGGTTTACAGCATTAGCAGGGTTAGAGATTGTTATAGGTAAGTCTCTTGCAATATTGTATGAGAACGTAGCGACTGCACTATTATAGTTTGGTCTACACCATTTACCAAATACGTTAACAAAGCGATAAACTAGAACTTTTGCACCAGTTTTTTTACTGTAATTAAAGAGTAAATCTTCTCCCATCTTTTTGCTGATTCCATAAGGATTATCAAGTTCAGCTTGGATTGATGATGAAAGCATAATGGTACTTTTGTTATTATATTTGACAAGTAAATCAAGAAGTGTTGAAGTAAATCCAAAGTTACTTTCAACAAATTCTTTTTCTTCTTTTGGTCTATTTACACCTGCAAGATGAAAAACAAATTCACATTCTTTAGTGTATATTTCTAGTTCATCTATAGTAGAATCAATATCATATTCGAAGATATCTTTATATCCTCTATTTTTCAATTCAACAATTAAGTTTTTACCTATAAAGCCTTTGGCTCCAGTCACTAAAATCTTCATAATAATCCTACTTAAATAAATCTAACTTTAATAATAATTTCTTCATACCTTCAACATCAAGTCTTGCTGTATTATGAGAATGATATGAATCTACAACTTGTAATGCTTTGCTTCCTTTTTCTACAAACTTGTCATAGTTTAGGTTTCTGTTATCTGCAGGGATTCTGAAGAATTCACCTAAATCCTCCGCTTTAATCATTTCTTCTTGAGTAACTAAAACTTCGTATAGTTTTTCACCATGACGAGTTCCAATGTAGACTGGGTCTTGATAAACGCCTTTTAAGTCAAGTACAGCTTTAGCTAAAACATCAATTGTTGCAGCCGGTGCTTTTTGAACAAATAAGTCACCTTGATTACCATTTTCATATGCATATAGTACTAAATCAACTGCATCTTCTAATGTCATCATAAAACGAGTCATTTCAGGGTTAGTAATTGTAATTGGTTTGTTTACCGAAATTTGATCTAAGAATAGAGGAATAACAGAACCTCGTGATGCCATAACATTCCCATAGCGAGTTAAGCATAACACAGTATCACCTTCTGTTAATTGACGGCTTCGTGCAATCACGTTCTTTTCCATCATAGCTTTACTCATACCCATCGCATTAATTGGGTATGCTGCTTTATCCGTTGATAAGAATATAGCTTTTTTAACTTTGTTTTTAACACATGCAGAAATGACGTTATCTGAACCGATAACATTTGTTTTAACTGCTTCCATCGGATAGAACTCACAAGAAGGAACTTGTTTTAAAGCTGCAGCGTGGAAAACGTAGTCGACACCAATAAATGCACCTTCAATTGAATTGTAGTCTCTTACATCCCCTATGTAGAACTTCAATTTGTCATTGTTATATAACTTTCTCATATCTTCTTGTTTCTTTTCATCACGAGAAAGAATTCTAATTTCTTTAATATCAGTTGATAAGAATCTGTTAACAACAGCATTACCAAATGATCCTGTGCCACCTGTAACTAATAAAATTTTATCTTTAAACATATTTTTCTCCTTTTTGCTACCTTGCACATAATTTTCTAGTTTGTTTTCTTTAGAATTATTTCATGCTCAATTATTTCATCTTTAGTAAATCTTTGCCTAATCTTTTTTTCTGGACTGCCAACATAAACAGTATAAGGTAAAACACTTTTCGTAACTAATGAATTAGCACCAATAACAGAGCCCCTTCCTATAGTTAACCCTTTTAAAATGGTGACATTTGCACCAATCCAAACATCTTCCTCTATTACGATTGTTTGATCATGTTCTGCTAACTTTTCGTTTATACCTACACTGTTCATTTTTCTACCAATCAAATCAATTCTATGATCTCCACCAATTATCTTAACAAATGGTCCAATCATAACATCGTTATTTATAACGATATCCTTATCAGAATTTATCCATGCTCCATAACCTATATAAACCCGATTACCTAAAATGACATTTTTATAAGTTATATTAGATTTTCTACCAATATAAACATTTTTACCTATTTTTTTAAATTTAACTCTTACATAAGGATAATAGAATATTTTTCTAAAAATTTTATCTCCGAAACCAAATATTTTTGCAAATAAATTTAAAATCAATCCATAAATTTTCATCATATTTATACCTTGTTATTATATTTTAAGTTTGTTGATTTATTCAAATAATTTTTTACAGTTATAAAAATCAATAAAGCGTATATCATCGTTGGAGCGGCATTGTTGAATAATAATATAAATGTTAATGTAGTAAAGAAACATAGTACATAATTTTTGGTTATTTTCGTTAATTTGTTATAATTTTTGTAAATGGGTTGATTAATCAACCAGAATATCACTATAGTATAAATAATTCCAAAAAATGAAATTGTATCCAAATAGAAAGAATGATTTCCAGTACTATCATATAAATTATCTCCAATAGGTTTAACAAATGAAGAACCTATAATTGGATGTTCAAAAAAAGTTCTTAAGCTCGTCTCCATTAGAGCCCATCTTGTTGTCTCAATCATACTACCTTCAATTAATGTATTCTTAAATCCTTCTAATCTTGTTTGAGTTAATCCATCGGGAATTATCGAACTAATAAAATCAACTAATGTTATTGCTGGTGTTGGCCACGTAATTGTCAAAATAACCACGACAACTGTAAAAAAAATAATAAAGATTAAACTTTTTTGTAATTGAAAATGAAGTACGATTGCTAAAAATGTAATAAAAACACAGATAATTAATGCTGTAAAATAATTTGAAAGTGTTATGAAAGTAATCATTAATAATAAAACAATTCTAAAAATGTTTCTATACTTGATTTTTGAAAAAGATAAAAATAATATTGACGGATATATCAATATGGTAGTATATAAAAAATTATAATTTCCTATCCCTTGTAATAAAAGTTCGACATTTCTAGGATCATAAGTATTATTTATCAGTCTCATGATATGTCCATTATTGATTAGATTCACAAATGTAATAACGAATGATGTTAAGTAAAATATTGACACTAAAAATATAATTTTCTTATTGTTGTTATAATTCAATTGTGCAATAAAATATATAAATACCAAAGAAAATAAACTTATATACCTGTTACCAACAAAATCATTTCCAGCTAAATAGGTGAATAAAACAATGCTTGAAAAAGTAATTCCAATTATCAGTAAGTAATTAATTCTATTTTTAAACTTTTCATAATCAAACAAAAATATTAAAACAAGCTGAAAAAACATTAACAATAATTGTATTATTAATGAATTTTGAATGGTTAGTAATGGTGGAAAAACTACAAAGATTATTTGAATCGAGCACACAATAATAAATATTAAATTATAAATTCCACGTTTATTGATTTCCATCTTATTCCTTTTTATCTTTTGTTAAAGTCTTTTTTATTTATTCTTTTTCCATCAATGACTGAATCATAGATAAATGAAATCTCATTAATTATTGCATTAGTATTAAAAACATTTTTAACCTTATTATATATTTCTACACTAAATTGTTCCCTTAATTTATCATTGTTTATGAGTTCTTCCAACTTATTTAAAAGTTGTTCTGAATTTTTAGATTCAATTAAAAAACCATTTTTGTTATTATCAATAATTTCAGGATTCCCACCTACATTAGTAGTAATGATTGCATTTCTTGATATTCCTGCTTCTAATAATACATTTGATAAGTTTTCATGAAGTGTTGGTAAAACAAAAATATCTGAGCCAGATAATAAATCAATAACATCGTTTCGTTGACCTAAAAAATAAATGCGATCAAAATTTTGAAGTTGGTTTTTCAATTCAGGTAAGAATTCTCCATCTCCAATAAATACAATTTTTACATGTGGATAATCATTAACTATCTTTTTAATTGGTTCAATAGTAAATGCATAACCTTTGTCATACACTATTCTACTTGCAAAAGATATAATGACCTCACCATTTTTTTTATTTACGATCTTATGTAATATTTGTTTATCGATAAGTTGTTTCTCTTCAATTGGGTTATAAACAAATCCATAAATATTTTTTTTATTTTTTAAAATTTTATTTTTAAGTGCATATTCACAAACTGTATAAGTTACATCAGAATGATTGATTTGATAAGGTTCAAAATATGAATTAAATAAAAATCTTTTTAACTTACTTATTTTTGTAGAACTATTTGAAAAGCCATGAATAGTTAATACTGTTTTTACTTTTGCTTTCTTTGCAGCCACCATAGCATGATAACCAGCCGACTGTAATCCTGATATATGGACCAGATCTGGTTGTTCTTTTAAAATTTGACTATACAAATCTTTTATAAGAGCCTTATTTATTTTTCCACCTGCGTGGTAGTTTTGATTCAAAAAAGATATTTCATACTTTTTAGCCAATTCTTCAGCTATATTTTTTACCGTTATATTTGGACCACTAATTTGATTTGGCATTACAACATGTAACATTACCTTTTTCATATATAAACCTCATTACTTTTTTTCAAAAAATTCTTTGATTAAATTTATGAAATTGTTATTATCAAATACCGTTGAATCAATATTTGATTTAATAAATTCATGATTCTTTTGATGATTATTAATTATTTTTAATAACGTATCTTCAATATTATCATCAATTAGATATCCGTTAAATTCATTGATAAGATAATCTGAAACATTTGATATATTGTTTGTTACGACTATTCTTTTTAGGGATATGGCTTCAACGAATTTTGTTGGAAAACCCGCGTTGTTTTGTCTACTATTATCTCTATAAAATATCACATAATTTGATTTTTTTATCTCATTGATATTATCCATGTGACTCAAATAACCTAAAAACTTTATACGTTTATCATTTGCAATTTCAAAATCATTCGGATACTTTTCTAAATATTTTTCTCTTGTAATACCAGCTATATTAAATTGAAAGTTAACATTGGCATTTAATCCTGAAAGTATTCTTAAAACTAAGTTTAAATTATCTTTTGATCGACCAATGTTTCCGGAATATATAAATTTAGGAAATTTTGAATGAGATTCAGTTTCAATTGTCCATTTGGGATCAGTTAAGTCTACCGTAGGAGGTATTCTTACTACACTATTTTGATTATAATAATCTTCAAGATATTTGCTAATAACAATTAAACCATCAAGTTTTTTATGTACTTTTATCATACGATAGAACGTATCAAAACCTTTGATTATTTTAAAGGCAAAGTTTTCATTTTCTGTCCCGTACCATTCGGTAATATCAGCAATTGATTTAATATTATTGTCTTGGTTGTATTTTCTGATTTTGTTTAATGCAATTGAAGGATAATTGTATAAGATAACATGACTAACATTATCATACGATTTAAGTATTTCTTTATAAGTATCTATATTTGTTAAGTACTTTATCCAAGACTTATTTGATTTCGGATATGGAACTTCCCAAGCTTCAAAATCATAAATTTTATCAATTTTTCTCATTTTAGAAAGATCATTGTTTATTCCAACAAGAACAACATTATAATCTAATTTTCGCAGCATCTTAGAGATACCAATCACTCTATGTGCTGCTGCATTTTTATCTGGTAGTTTAAATCCACCAATATATATAATAGTACTTCGCATATTTTTATCCTCAATTATCGATGCATTTTGTTTTTTTACAAAAACATCTGCATGTTTTCTAAATACTTGCTTACGACAAAATTACGATCAAATTGATTTTGTACTTTATCTCTTGCATTTAAACCCATTTGTTGTTTTTCTAAATTAGTAAGAGAAATAAATGCTTCAATTTGATTGTTTAAATCATTTTGATTCTTTGTTTCAAATAGATACCCAGTTTTACCATGTTCAATCACTTCTTTACAACCAGATCTGTTTGATGCGATGGCAGGACGCCCCATTGCTGCTGCTTCTAATAGAACATTACTTATTCCTTCTGGATAATACGTTGGATGAATAATTGCATGCATATCTTGGTGTATTAATGAAACATCGTCAACCAAACCATGATAAATAATTATCTTATCGGCAACTAACTTATCAATTACTTCTTTATAATCTTCCTCTAAAAAACCACAAACATGAAATTCAACATTTTTATATTTTGAAGTGAAATGTCTAGCTGCCTCCAAATAGAAGTCAACACCTTTTTCTTTCATGATTCTAGAAATAAATACAAATCTAATCACATCATCGCTTGGATACGGAGCAACTTTAAATTGTTCTAAATTCACACCAGAACCTGGTAACAAATGATGCTTACCTATGCCGATTTTTTTATCGATGAAAAATTGCATATTTTCTTCATTTTGGAAGAAAATAGTATTAATTTTCTTAAAAGAATATTTATATAGAGCGACTGTGATTTTTTGTAGTAGACCTTTTTTCTCAACAGCCGTCCCTAAACCAGTAATATTGGCAATATAAGGGATATTTAAGGCTTTTGCTGCTATACCACCATAGATATTAGGTTTAATAGTATAAGTTAATACAACATCAGGTTTAATCTCTTTCATAATTTTTTTATAGTATTTAATCAGTTTTAAATCATTAATAGGATTAATACCACGTCTATCAATAGTTGCTTCTATGAATTTAGCACCAATTTGTACTAATTTATCTATTCTATTACCATATGGTGATGAGATATATACTTCATAATTTTGTGCTATTAATTCTTGTACTAATTCTTTTCTAAAGTTGTAGATGACAATATCATGGTTAACAAGTATGAGTACTTTTTTCATTATCTTTTTGATCTCTTTATACTTTCTTCAAGACTTACAAGATTATATTCAAAATTGTATTTTGATAACTCTAAATCATATGTTTTATTTCCAAACACTTTATTGATGAATGGAACAAATAAACCAAATAGATGAATTAACCAGTTAAAGAATCTAGTTTTTCTCACCTTTTTCCCTGCATTAATTCTAGTTATTTCCATGATTTTCACTGTAGACAAATAACTATCATTTTGAGGATAGAAAATACCATTTAAATTTAAAGAAATTGTTTGTTTGATTAATTCAGATAAATTATCGATATAAACCATGCTTCTTTGATTATTCAAGTTCGGTAAAATTGGTAATTTAAGTGCTAACTTTTGAAGTTTAGGAAAATTTCCTTTACTTCCTGGTCCATATACAACTGGAGTTCTAATAATGACTGTTTTAAAAGTATCATCAGACATTGCTTGAATAGCTAAGTCAGCCTCTAATTTACTTTGTCCATATGCATTTATCGGTGCATATTTATTAACATCTACATGTCTAAAATCACCAATCTTATTATCTTTACCATAAATGATCATGCTAGACATAAAGATAAATTGCTTAATACCAGATTCTTTAGCTTTGGTTGCTGTTTGGATTGCGAGATCTCTATTTACTTTAAAATATAGTGGTGCCATACTTTTTTTAGAAGACACATGTGCAATTCCTGCAACATGATACACTACATCAAATTTAGAGAAGTCAAAATTAACCCAATTAGGATCTTTCATATCCAGTGTTTCAACAAAGTATTCATTTGGTTCTTTTAATAACCATTTTTCAACACTCATGCCGATGTATGAATTTGCTCCAGTAATTAAAACACGTTTCATACTTTATCTTCTTTCTTCTCTTTCTTTTGATTCTTATTTTTTGTTCCAGTACCACCTTCAACAACACCATCTGATTTAAGAACGCTGAAGATTGTTCCAAAGAACACTTTGATATCTAACCATAAACCCATATGAGAAACATAATAACCATCAAGTTTTGCTTTATCAACGATTTCTAGTTCATCTCTACCTTTAATTTGAGCATAACCAGTTAAACCTGGATAAATATTGTTTGCACCATATTTATCACGTTCTTCAATTAGATCAAATTGATTCCATAAAGCAGGTCTTGGACCGATAATGGACATATCGCCTTTTAAGATATTAATTATTTGAGGTATTTCATCTAAACTTGTTTTTCTTAAAAATTTACCCATTTTAGTAATCCATTGTTCTGGATTTGTTAAAAGATGAGTAGGTGTATCTTTTGGTGTATCTATTCTCATTGTTCTAAACTTTAAAATATTAAAGTGTTTTTTATTCTTACCAACTCTTTTTTGTTTAAAAAGAATTGGTCCTTTAGAATCTAATTTAATGAGAATAATAATGATTAAAAAGATTGGTGATAATACAATTAATCCTATGAATGATAATAGGAAATCCATAACTCTTTTAAAGATTTTAAATAGCATATAATGTTAGTCCTTAAATAAATGAATAATTTTATGAGTGTTATAATTTAAAGCTTTTAGTTTTTCTTCAATTTTATCTTTATGAAGATATGTCGAGATTAACACGCCATCATGTATTAAAGTTAAGAGTTTATTTGTAGGGTATATTGGAATATCATGCATTGATGTATTTTGTTTATCTAGATTATCATCAATGATACCTACAACTTCTATTTTCAAACTATGATCATAATTTAATGTTCTAAGTAGAATGTCAGAGACATCCCCTGCTCCATATAAAACAATCTGTCTATAACCATCTTTGATTATTCTAGTTAAGAAAAGTGTCATTTCACTTCTAGCAGATGTATAAACATCTAGCGCACTTTTTAAATATCTGATATTTAGAAGTTTAATTCTTTCAATACCTTTAGATGTAATATGATAATCGACATCTTTACTTGATTTGTAGTTTTTAATAATATAACCATTTTCTTCAGCTTTTTCTAAGTACTCATTAATCATTGAAAGAGCCACATTTAAACTGCGGCTTAATTCTCTTTGTGTGATATTTGAATTTTTAGCGATCAAATCTAACATTTGATATTCTTTTAAGAGTGGTGTCGGTTTAAAAAAGAAATGATTTTTATCCATGGCTACCTCTAAAGTTGTTCGTTTTGTTATCGAACAATTTTATTATCACACATAAAAACACATATTACAAGTAATATGAGCTATATTGATTTACGAAACTACTCAACCGTAACGCTTTTGGCTAGATTTCTTGGTTTATCAATATCAAATCCACGAGATAATGCTGCATAATATGCAATAAGTTGTGTAGGTACAATCATTAACAGTGGTGCTAACAATGGATAAACATCATCTAAGACGATATCATCGTCTTTTTGTTTTAAAGAATCCATTGTAATAATGATTGGAACTGCACCACGGCTTCTTACCTCATGTAAATTAGAACGTGTGTTCATATTAATTGCCTCATCACAGATGATTGCTATAACTGGGGTGCCTTCTTCGATTAATGCAATCGTACCATGTTTAAGTTCACCTGCTGCAAATCCTTCTGTATGAATATAAGATATTTCTTTTAGTTTTAATGCACCTTCTAATGCTAGTGCATAATCCATACCACGGCCAATATAAAAGGCATGTTCTTTAACAATTGTTTTTTCTACTAAATGTTTTATTGGTGTTGGATCAAATAAGAAGTTTTCAATTGCTTGCGCAACTTTTGCAAGTTCTAACTTGATATCAAATTGTTTAACAGAAAGTTCATATGCAAGAATTGCTAGGACTGCCATTTGTGCAACATAGGCCTTAGTAGAAGCAACTGCAATTTCTGGCCCTGCGAAAATTTCTAATTTGTAGTCTGCTTCTCTTGCAAGTGTTGATGTAATGACGTTTGTTATGGTAAGTGTTGTGTATTTAAATTGTTTTAGTCTTTGAAGACAAGCTCTTAAGTCTGCTGTTTCACCACTTTGAGAAATTAGAATGAAAAATGGTCTTTCAACTAAAAGCGGCATGTTATATGCGAACTCGCTTGCAATATGAACCTCAACTGGTTTAAGAGCTAGTTTTTCAAAGAAATACTTGCCAATTAAACCAGCATGCATTGACGTACCTGCTGCTAGAATATAGATTCTATTTGATTCTTTAATTGATTTGATAAGTGATTTACTGAGTTTAATTTGATAGTTATCAAAGTATTCACTAATGATTTTTCTTAAGACACCAGGTTGTTCATTGATTTCTTTTAACATGAAATGATCAAAGATACCTTTTTCCGTTAAGGTAACATCAATTTTAAGTTCTTGCCATTTAACTTTTATTTCTTGATGATCATAGTTATAAAGTTTAACTTGTGATGAATTTGCTACAATAAAAGTCTTATCATCCATGACATGATATTTATTAGAGTATCCAGCAAGTGCTAAAACATCAGATGTGATTGTAACGCCATCTTCAGCCATTCCAACTAGTAGTGGTGGTTTATCTTTTGCAGCATATATTGTATTACTATCATGTTGATCAATAATTAATAATGCATAAGACCCATGAAGTAATTTAAGTGTTGTTAAAATCGCATTTTCAACATGCATATATGATGCAAAACCTTCTATCAAATGAGCTATAACTTCAGTGTCTGTATCACTTCTAAATGTAACATTTTTTAAGTATTGTTCTTTTAGTTGTTGAAAATTTTCAATCACACCATTATGAACGATTATGAATCTGCCACTACTAGAAGTATGTGGATGTGCATTTTGCGTAGTTACTTTTCCATGTGTTGCCCATCTGGTATGTCCGATTCCAACACTAGATAATACTTTCTTAGTTGTTTCTTTTAAAATAGAAACACGTCCGATATCTTTAAAGATATCAAACGTATTTTTCTCTTCATTATAAACGGTTAAACCAGCAGAGTCATAACCACGGTATTCAAGTCGTTCTAAACCTGTAACAATGATTTCTCTTGCGTTGGATTTACCAATGTATCCTACTATTCCACACATGATGGATCCCCTTTATTATTCGCAGTTAACTTATAAACCTAAATACGTATAAATTCTATCCACCTTCTCCATGTTCTTATCATCTGTCATTGATTCTATGCGTTTTATTGTGTTTTTAGGTTTAAACAGCTGTTTTAAAATTCTTACAAACCATGCCCATGGTAATAACCAAGGATGTTTCTTTAAATATGGATATCCTTCTTTAAGTCTATTTCGACTAGGAAATACCTCACCTAAGAAATATCTAAAACGTCCTTTACTTTGTCTAGTTTTTTCATAGGTTCTTTTTGTTAAATATCGATCGTGTTCTGAACCATTTCCATGTATTCCTGAATAGATGATATATTCTATCACTTCTAAATCTTCAGGTTCTGGAGTCGATTCATTTTTAAATACTTGATTTAATTTGACAATTTTATTGAAAAAGGATGTTAAATTAGTTTCTTCAAGAAACTTCATTAATAATGTTTCGTTCTTAACTAGTTTAGAATAAAAAATATCTAAATCTAGAACACTTCTTATACCAACCCCAGATGTTCTAATATGTCTTACTAAGTGTACTAATAAATGTAAGTATTCAAATTCTGGTACTAGTTCTTTAGTGTAACTACTACTTTCTAAAATGTAGTCCCAAACTTGAGAAAGAATGGGATCAAACTCTGGTTCAAAATACGATGTTAGACTTTGATGCAATTCAACTGAACTACCATCTGGTGCATCATAAACATGATGATGTGCTTCTGCTGATTGAAACTTGTATCCATTTGATTCAAGTAAAGTTTTCGCTGCTTCAAATTGTTCTTTTTTAACTAATAAATCAATATCCCCCATACCTCTCATATAGGTTTCAGGGTATAACAATTTAAGATGAGCCCCTTTTAAGAAAATGTGATCTATTTTGTTATCAGAAAATAATTTCTTTAAAGATTCTAATAGGGCTAATTGTTGGATATCTTTGGATACATACTGACCAAAGATTTCTTTTAATTTTTGATAATGTTTTGGTTCTTTAAAACTCTTCTCATCAATTGCATTAAAAACAAGCCCTATTAACCCGTTTTCAAAAAGTAATTTTAATAAACCATTTTCATCTTCTAATTCAAAAGTAATTTGTTCTCTATTTAATGCAGCTTCGATTAATTTGAAAGTAATTTGTTTATTGTCCATAGCTTATCCCGTTTATGTATATGTACTGTTTTTATTATACCCAATAAACGTTCATTTAGTTACTTCTAACAAACCACTAATATTTCTTCAAGTATTCTTTTAATTCCCATGGTGAGACATATGTACGATAACTATCCCATTCCTTGTTTTTAGCTGTAATTAATTTATCTGCTAAATGAGAACCTATAACTTGTCTCATGAAATCAGATTTTTCAAATTCATCTATCGCCTCTTTAAAATTATCAGGTAAGTTATATACACCTAGTTCACTTCTACCTTTATCGTCTAATGTAAATAAATTCTTTTCAACCGGTTTAACATAGAGTTTGTTTTGAATACCATCTAAACCAGAGGCTAAGATTGTTGCCATAGCAAGATATGGATTGGCAGTTGGGTCAACTGATCTTACCTCAACTCTTGTTGATCTACCACGAGAGGCTGGAATTCTAATCATGGTTGAACGGTTTGCTTCACTCCATGAGACATAACATGGTGCTTCATAACCTGGCACTAATCTTTTATATGAATTTACCGTAGGATTAGTTACTAAACAAAACTCTCTAGCGTGGGTTAGAATGCCGCCAATAAAGTAAGTTGCAGTTTCGCTTAATCCATTCTTAGTATTTGGATCATAAAACGCATTATTTCCTTCTTTGTCTGCAAGTGAGGTATTCGTATGCATACCAGAGCCATTAATACCTGCCACTGGTTTTGCCATAAAGGTGGCATGATAACCATGACGTCTAGCGACATTCTTAACCACTAACTTAAAGGTTTGGATGTTGTCACAAGCCTCTAATGCATTATCAAATTGGAAATTAATCTCATGTTGTGAATATGCAACTTCATGATGTGATGCTTCAATAACAAAGCCTAACTTTTGAAGTTCAAGTGCGATGTCACGTCTGACATCCTCACTTGCATCAACTGGTGCTAAATCAAAATAGCCACCTTCATCTGTGAAATTAATACCGATTTGTCCATTTTCAGCGAGTTTGAATAAGAAGAATTCTGGTTCAACCCCTACATTGAACTTAGAGAATCCTAACTTTTCCATCTCTTTAAGTTGTTTTTTAAGTTGAAGTCTTGGATCCCCCGGAAATGGTGTTTTATCTGGACGATAGACATCACAAATAAGTCTAGCCACACTGCCTTCTTTAACTGGTTCCCAAGGTAAGATTAACCAAGTGTTTAAATCTGGATATAAATACATATCAGCTTCTTGGATTCTTACAAAACCTTCAATTGAAGATCCATCAAACATTTGTTCATTATTTAATACTTTTTCAATTTTAGATGCTGGCACCTCAACATTTTTGATGATACCTAGCATATCGGTAAACATTAATCTAATATACTTAACATCATGATCTTCGATACTTTTGAAAATATCTTCTTTTGTGTATTTAACCATCGCACACCTCCACAATCATGTGCTTGATTTTAATTGAAAGAATTATCATTGTCAATTGATATGATTAATTTTTTCATTTCTTGAAAATATTTTGTGATAGGAATGGTATTAATTTTCATTTAATGGCTTATTTAAGGAAAGAAATCAACTTTATTATTTTTTTCAATAAATAAAAATCCCGCAAAGGCCTAAGGGGATTAAGAACCTTGCGAGATTTATAAAGAAAGGTGTTATATAATAGATTAAATGCGTGATGTAAGAAAAACTTGATGAAAATTTAATCTTTAATATGACTTCATATAAAGCACAATGAAGTAAAATGCATTAGCTTCCGCTAACCATAAAGATTTTGTATAAGAGTTTATATAAGGTTATTAAACATATTATATTAAAAGAAAGCGTTTATGTAAACATAAGAATTATGTTTTTTTACGATTTCTTAAAAATCTTTCAGTCATTACATGTTATAATGACCATGCGAAAACAAACGTTTCTTATAATAAACGAGGTCTTAAAATGAATAAATTAAACTACTACTATTTAGAAAACAATTTAATCAAGGTTGAACTTACATCTCTTGGAGCATCTATGGTTCAAATTTGGTTAAAGAAAGATAATGATTTAAAGCCTGTAATGTCACGTCCATTAACTGAGGATGATTTTATTGAAAATACATCTTATGGTAGAACAATCGGTCGTACAGCTGGTTTCTTACCAAATACAGAAACAACCAGAAAATATGTAAAATTTGAAACTGAATCTATTAAACATGGTGGTCCAAAAGGTATTCAACACCAAGTATTTAATGTCAATCAAGTAAATGCTGAAAAGATTGAATTTGATTATTATTCAAAAGATTTAGAAAATCATTATTATGGAAACATGATGATTAAAGTCATTTATGAAATCATTAATGGTTCTACTCTAAGAGTTACACATATTGCTAAAACTGACAAAGAAACATTATGTAACTTAACGGTTCACCCATACTTCAATTTAACTAATAAGCCAACAATTGAAGATCATGTACTTTTCATTGATTCAACAACAACTGCTATCCGCTCTAAAGATTCTAACATATTTAATGAAATCATTGATGTGAAAGGGACCTTTAAAGACTTTAGTACACCTAAAGTTTTAGTTGTTGATGATAATAACCATTTAGATGATATTTATTATTCTAATAAAGATAAAGAACTTTTAAGATTATCAGCAGACGGTATTACATTAAAACTTCGTTCAAACTATCCAACGATGGTAGTATTCACTCAAAATGCAGCATCTAGAACTGATCTTAGTGTGGCAGCTAAAGGTGCTAAATATAGTAGTATTGCAATTGAATGTCAAAGAAGTCAATTAGGTCTTCCAATTCTTGATGTAAACGAAGACTATAACTACTATACAGATTATATATTCAAATTTTAAGACGGAGATAAAAATCCGTCTTTTTTTCTTTATTTGAAATGAAGTATAATATAATCAAAAACTCTATCAATAGAGGTGAAATTTATGAAATCCAAAAAGAATGAATTAATTGAATCAATGCTTGAGAAAAGTAAAGAAGCATTTCTTTTGGCAATTGAAATTTATAACAAACCAACAATAAAATATAAAATTGAAGGTTTCACTTTTTTTATGTGTAATGCATGGGAACTCATGTTAAAGGCATATTTATTATCTATTAATAAATCTATTCATTATCATAATAAGAATATTAATAGAACCATTTCACTTTCAGACGCGATAAAAAGGGTTATGACCAATTCTAAAGACCCTGTCAGAATAAATTTAGAATCAGTCGTTGGACTAAGAAATATGGCAAATCATTTAATCATCCCTGAATATGCAACACTTTTTAACGAGATTTTCCTAGCATGTACTCAAAATTACTGCAATAAATTAACACAATTATTTAATCATAGTATAAATGATATTCTATTAACAAATTATATGACAATGTTTATACCATCGGGAAATGAAACTGTAAAGGCATTAGGCAAATACCCTAAAGAGGTTCAACAAAAACTTATTTAAAAAAAATACTTGTTGAAAATAGTACAAATAATGCGGTACCACGAGGATTAGCTGTTAGTTATCAAATGACAATAAAACAAGTTAAAAATATTGAGGATGCAGATTTCACATATGCTAAATCTTCAAACAAAGAAGCTAACTTATTAGTTGTTCATAAAATAGTTGATCCGAATACATCCCATCCACTATCTAGCAAAATGGTACTCGATAATGTTAATCAAGAATTATTGAAATTAGGTATTGAATTCACTCCGGTCAGTGACAATGCCAAGAAAACATTCAACACTCATACTTTTGATTTATATATCAAATTTCATAATGTTAAAGATAACTCTCAATTTGCTTACAAACATTCTGTTGGAAAAACTCAATCATATACCTATTCAATATTACTTGTACAAAAAATTATTGACGATATTCAACAAGATCCCGATATTTTCATTAATTATAAAAAACTCATTAAAGATAAAAAAAAGAACCAACCCTAGGAGCAAAGGAATTCTAAGCATTACGCCTACTACCATACGGTAACCCAGCTTTATCCATCACAAGTTAGTTCAATAGTATTATACTACAAAAATGATAATTTTCAACGGATAAACAACACTTTATTAAAACAACGGCTATATATAAATATATATAGCCGTTGTTTTATTTTGTGAAATATACGTATTTTATCAAAAAAACGTTATCATTTATGTATAATTTATTGAATTTTAACATGTGAACAACCGATTCAGTTCTACATCAAAAAAGCACTGTAATAAGTGCTTTTTAATTTGTAATTGTATATGTACCAACCACTTTAGCAACAAATTCTTTAACCTCTTCATTGCTTAAGTGATCATATTTTTCAATTAAATCTTCAATGCCTTCTATTGAAGGTAATTGATTATCAACAACCTCTGTGAAAATCTTCTTATTTGAAGTCTTTTGAAGGGTTTCTGCATTAGAATCTACTAAAAGTTCTTCATATAGTTTTTCACCAGGTCTTAAGCCAACAACTTCAATCTTAATATCTTCGTCCGGTTTAAATCCAGCAAGTTTAATCATCTTCTTAGCTAAGTCATAAATCTTAACTGGTTCACCCATATCAAGGACAAATAGTTCGCCTCGTTTGGCATAAACACCACATTGTAAGATTAACCCTACAGCCTCAGGAATTGTCATAAAGTATCTAGTAATATCTTTATGGGTTACAGTTACTGGACCACCATCTGCAATTTGTTTTTTAAATAATGGAATAACAGAACCATTCGAACCTAAGACATTACCAAATCTAACTGCTGAATAGATTGTTGTTTTAGCTTTTTGTTGTTGGAATTGGATGACAAGTTCTGCAAAGCGTTTAGTAGCTCCCATCACATTGGTTGGTCTAACTGCTTTATCACTTGAAACTAAGACAAACTTTTTAACACCATATTTATCAGCTAAAGTTGCGGCATTAAACGTACCAAGTACATTCGTTCTAACTGCTTCAACTGCACTATCTTCCATTAATGGCACATGCTTATAAGCTGCAGCATGGAAAACAATGGTTGGTTCAAACTGTTTATAAATCTCTTCTAAACGTGTTTTATTATAAACTGAACCGATTCTTACTTGTAAATCAGGATATTTAGTATTGTGATCTTTTTGAGATTTTCTCATTAATTCCATTTGAATATCATATGCATTGTTTTCATAAATATCAAAGATAATTAATTGTTTAGGTTGTAGATCAAAGATTTGGCGACATAATTCACTACCAATTGAGCCACCACCACCAGTCACCATAACAACTTCATCTTTAATAAATGATTCAATACCTTCATTATCTAAAATGATTTGATCACGGTCTAATAAATCTTCTACCTTAATATCAACAAGTGCAGGTTTAGATGATTCATTAAAGTCTTCAATTAAATTCAGACGTTTAACCTTAACATGCATATTAACAAGTTCATTAATAAGTTTTGTTTGACGAGCAATTTCTAAATCTTTAATAGCTAGTATGGCTTCTTCAATATGATACTTTAAGACAACATCTCTAACATCTTCTAAGGTACCAACAATATCAACACCCATTAACTTCTTACCAATTTTCTCTGGGTTATCATCAATAAATGCTGAAGGAATATTATTTAAATCTTTATTTTTATAAATTTCTTTGACAACTAATTCACCAGCAGAGCCTGCACCAATAATTAAGGTTCTAGCACCAATGGCTTTCATCCATCTTAAATTGTGAGAGATAAGTTTATTAATTCTTCTTAATATACGAGGGATAATCATTGCTGTAATTTCAATTAATGTAATAAAGACATAGGAAGATACTGGCATAAACTTAGCGCCAGATAAAATGATATATACAACGATAACGACGTTGGTTGCTATAACGATACCAATAATTCTTACAATATCTTCAAAACCAGTATGACGCGTAAGTATTCTGTAAATACCAACTACTAGGTAGATAATAAGTTTAGTCGGTACGATGACTAATAATGCAGTGATGAGCCCTTCATAACTGTTAGCTAGACCCATGAAATCTAATAACCAAATAGTTAATAGATAACTTAAGAGAATCGAGATTGCGTCAAAAACTAAGTATTTATACACTTTGATCCTTGATACAAATGAATTTTGTTTCATGTTTAATTGCTCCCTGTGATTAATCCATTTTACTTCGTTTTGTCTAAAACTTCAAAAACTTCGTTTTGACAATCGTCAAGCTTTTTGAGTTCCCTCTCCTTTAAGTCTAAAAGTTCAGCGAAAGTTAATTCTCTTGCACGGCCAAGACCCGCATCTTTATTAAACATAACAAGTATCGTTAAGAATACAATTTTAATATCTAACCATAAACTACATTTACGTACATATAAGAGGTCGTAACGTAGTCTTTCTTCGCTTGTTGTATCGTATCTACCATAAATATGGCTTAAACCGGTAATACCAGGTTTTACATTACTACGGTATAGGAAATCAGGATTTTTTTCCATAGCCTCATCCACAACACTCTTCATATAAGGACGAGGACCAACTAAACTCATATCACCTTTAAAGACGTTAAATAATTGTGGCAGTTCATCAAGTCTAGTCGCACGGATAAACTTGCCAAATTTAGTAATTCTAGCATCATTTCTGGTCGCTAGCGTTTGTTCTTGTTCTTTGGTTTGTTTATGTGTCATTGATCTAAACTTTAAAATGTAAAATGGTTGGTTATATCGTTTAAATCTTTCTTGTTTATAAAAGACTGGACCACCATCTTGTAGTTTAATAATTAATGCAACAAATATCATTGGAATTGCTGCAACAATTAAACCAATCGATGAAACAATTAAATCAATCGTGCGTTTTAAGAAACGCATTTCAATTGATAAGTGCATATTCTTAGCGTGTAAAACAAGTGAATCATCAATTGTTTCAAATATTGAGTCAATCAATAAGACATCCATTTTACGTGGTATGACATAAACTTCTTTAAAGTTTTTATAAGCTGCATAATCTAAGATTAGTTCTTTAGCTTTTGTATCTAAGTTTTCTGATATATAGACTGAATCTACTTCATCGATTAAATTATAGATTGATGAATCAATCTTTGTTTTCTCATCCGTGTAATAAATATACTTAATTAAACGGTTTGGCACTTTAGATAACATATATTTTGATGCCAGTAATTCAATCTCTTCTTTAGGACCAACCATTAGTGCATATTGTCTGTCGTATTTAACTAATATCTTATAGAAAATACGTTTATAAATTGCATAGACTACAATCTCAATACCAACGACAACAAATAAATACCAGGGTTCAAAAATAAAGTTATCGTATCGCCAGAAATTATAAATAATGAGTGGTGCATTCATGAAGACTAATGCGAGTGCTGTGTTTACCATTGCATTCTTGTAAGTATTATTAATAACAGTCGCATTATAGATCTTTAATACAATTAATGTAACAAGTACATAGACAAGTAAAAAAGGCCAATAAAAATGCCAGAACTTACCAATAATTAAGTCCCAACCATATAAATAGCCATAAGCAAATGAGTGATGAATCTGAATGGCAGTCATCAAACTAAATATCATGATAAAACTATCAAGCCCATATTCGACAAAACGAACGAGTGAGCCATTCCACACTTGTTTAAACTTTTTCAAGATGGTATACCCCTATCTAGTATAGTACTCTTATTATATACGAAGTAATATAATTTGGGTAGTTAAAGGAACAAAAAAGGCTATTTCGGAAAATAGCCTTATATGGTTGATTAATTATTGGATTTGTAGTAAACGAGTTGAGTCTTTAGAAACTTCTAAGACGAATTCGCCAGCTTGAATACCCCAAGCTTCGATTAAGTCATTTGCTTCATCTAAAGATAATACAGGGTATACAGCAAAGTTGATTGCAAGACTTCTTGCTTCAGCCGCATCTTCAACGATAGCGATTACTGGAGTTTTTGGATGGAACTTAGAAATTGATTTAGCAACTTCTAAACCATCAGCTAAGATAACATCTACTTCGTAATCTAATACTAATTTAGCAGCAGCATTAGCTAATGCATCAGTATTTGATTCACCTTTGTAGAAACCATCTAAGAATACTTCATAGTCAACAACTGTTTCTGCTTTAGCATCAATTCTAGCCATTGTTGAAACAGCTTCAAATGGATAATCACCAGCAGCTGATTCACCTGATAACATAGTTGCGTGTGAACCTTCTCTTACAGCGTTGAATACGTCTGAAACTTCAGCACGTGTAGGTCTTGGGTTCTTTTGCATTGATTCTAACATTTGAGTTGCAACGATAACAATCTTACCAGCAACTAAACATTTGTCGATCATTTCTGTTTGATACATAGGTACTAATTCGTTAGCAACTTCGATACCTAAGTCACCACGAGCAACCATGATACCATCAACGATTTCGATGATTTCATCTAGGTTGTCAACACCTTCTTGGTTTTCAATCTTAGCAATGATTTGAACTCTTTGTCCACCAGCGTTATCTAAGATTTCTCTGATTTGTTTAACATCATCTGCACGACGTACAAATGAAGCAGCTACGAAATCATAACCCATCTTAGCAGCAAATTCGATATCTGAACGATCTTTTTCAGAAATGAATGGCATGTTTAATACAACGTTTGGAACGTTTACACCACGACGTGATTTAACTGTGTGTGTGTTTTTAGCAACTGTTACTAATTCACGAGCTGCTTCATCTTTAGCAATAACTTCTAATGTTAAGTAACCATCATCAACAGTTACAATTTCTCCAACTTTCATATCGTCGAATAAACCTGGATATGAAACTGAGAATTTAGATGCATTACCTAAAACTGGAGTAAATCCAATTCTAACTTCAGAACCCTTAACGATTTCAACTTTACCGTCGAATTCATGTGTTCTGATTTCTGGTCCTTTAGTGTCTAATAATGCTGCAACATAAGTGCCTAATTCAGCATTGATTTCTCTTAAAGTTTTTAAACGACCACCGTGTTCTTCATAATCACCGTGTGAAAAGTTGAAACGAGCAACGTTCATACCAGCTTTAATTAATTTAGTCATCATTTCTTTATTTTCTGATGCTGGTCCAAGTGTACAAATAATTTTTGTCTTTTTCATTAAATTGAATACCTTTCTCTATCTCTACTCTATTTTACTTGATTTTTCTTACTAAATCGTACAATTCTGCACGTTCTTTTGGATGATTAATGATTTCTGATAATGGTGATGTGACTAATTCGTCATTTTTAACACCAACACATACGCCGCTTAATCCTTCCATAACTTTTTCTACTGCGAAAGCTCCCATACGTGATGCTAGAATTCTGTCAGCTGGAACTGGTGAGCCACCTCTTTGGATATATCCAAGGACGGTCGCACGGCTTGAGAATCCACTTCTAATAGTGATTTCTGCAGCCAATTTGTGTACATCAAATTGTTGTTCAGTTACAACAATGATCGCGTGTCTTCTGCCTTCTTCATGGTGCTTTTTCAGAGTTTTAATGAGTTTTTCTTTATCTAATGGGTTCTCTGGTGTAATGATGAACTCGGCACCACCACAGATACCAGCGTATAACGCTAAGTCCCCTGAAGTACGTCCCATCACTTCGATGATTGAACATCTGCGATGTGAACTAGATGTATCGCGTAATTTATCGATCGCATCTACGATTGTGTCTAACGCCGTATGGAAACCGATTGTATAGTCTGTTCCATAAACGTCATTATCAATAGTACCTGGTATACCAATAGTTTGGATACCTAGTTCATGGAGCGCAAGTGCACCTCGATATGAACCATCACCACCAATAACAATTAAAGCATCTATCCCGCGATTCTTTAAATTGTCATAAGCCACCATTTGTACTGGCACTTCTTTGAATTCCGGTACACGTGCTGTACCAAGCATTGTTCCCCCTTGAGATAGCATCCCCGAAACATCTTTAGATGTTAATTGAAAGAATCGGTCTTCAAGTAACCCACGATATCCATCCCAGATGCCATAAACTTCGTGTCCTTGTTCTATACCGTTTCTTACGACCGCTCTAATTGCAGCATTCATCCCTGGTGCATCTCCACCAGAGGTCAATACAGCTATCCTCATTAATCTCGTCACTTCCTCTCACGACTTACATATTATAACATGATTATTTATATAAATAAATTAATATCAAAAAGAAATTACAAGTGTTTGCAAATATGTAATTTGTATGATAAATTAGTAGTGCAAATAAGAAAGTTGAGGTACTTTAAAATGGCTAAAGCTAAATTAGTAGGTGCTGCTCTTTTAGGTCAATCAGGCGGTCCAACTTCTGTAATCAACGCTTCTGCTGCAGGTGTGTTCTTAGAAGCATTAAAGCATGAAGAAATCACAGAAATCTATGGCGCTAAACACGGTATTAGAGGGATTCTAGATGAAGAGTTCTATGATATCAGACAAGAAGATCCAGCTGAATTAGAAAGATTAAAATATACACCATCTTCTGCAATCGGTTCTGTACGTTATAAATTAAAAGACGTAAATAAAGATGCAACTGATTACAATAGATTACTTGAAGTTTTCAAGAAATATAACATTCGTTATTTCTTCTACAACGGTGGAAATGACTCAATGGATACTTGCTTAAAGATTTCTAAGTTCATGAAGAAATCAGGTTGGGAATGTCGTGTTGTTGGGGTTCCAAAAACTATTGACAACGACTTATTCGGTATCCACCACTCACCAGGATATGGTTCTGCTGCTAAATACGTAGCAACATCAATCATGGAATTATACTTAGACGGTACTGTCTATAACACTCAACAATTCGTTATTGTTGAAGTTATGGGTAGAAACGCTGGTTGGTTAACAGCTGCTGCTCAATTAGCATCAGTTGGTGGCGTACAACCAGACTTAATCTATCTACCAGAAGTTGCATTTGACATCGACAAGTTCTACGAACAAGTTGGTTCATTACTTAAGACTGGTAAATCAGTAATGGTTGTCGTTTCTGAAGGTATTAAAACTAAAGAAGGTAAATACATTCCTGAATTAGAAGCTGACATCAAGAAAGACGCATTTGGTCATGCTAACCTTGGTGGTACTGCTTCTATCTTAGCTAAACACGTAGGTGAAAAATTCGGCGTTAAAACACGTGCAATCGAATTCTCATTATTACAACGTGCTGCTGCTCACTTAGGTTCACAAACTGATATTGAAGAAGCATTCAAAGTTGGTTCTATCGCAGTTAAAAAAGCTGTTGCTGGTACAACTGATAAATTCGTTGGTATCGTTCGTGATGAAAATTCAGCTAAGTACAAAGCTAAGTTCCCATTATTACCTTTAAAGATTGTTGCTAATACAGAACGTAAAGTCCCAGCAGAATGGATCTTACCTGATGGTAAAGGTTTAACTCAAGACTATATCGATTATGCATTACCATTAATCCAAGGTGAAACTAAACTTCAAAAAGAAAATGGCTTACCAAGATTTGCTAGATTAAAGAAAGTTTTAGTTGCTAAAAAATAAATTTGAAATCAGATGCTAGTTTCTGCTAGCATCTTTTTTTATCTTAAAAACCTTTTTTAACCCTTAATTTTAAATTGGTGTATAATAACTTTTGGAATATACTTTGAATTTCAAAATAATAACATAATAAGGGGATTACAAAATTGAATACTTATCTACAAGAACTATATGCTGATTTACAAAAAAGATATCCTAATCAGCCTGAGTTCCTACAAACAGTTTTAGAATTTTTTGGTAGTATTACAGATTATTTAGACGAACACCCTGAAGTGATCAAAACAGATGTTGTAAGACGTATGGTTGAACCTGATACTTCTGCATCATTTAAAGTTGTATGGGAAGATGATCATGGATGCTTACAAGTTAACCGTGGGTTTAAGGTTCAATTCAATCAAGCCTTAGGACCTTATAAAGGTGGACTTAGATTTAATCCTAATGTAAATGAATCTATCTTCAAATTCTTAGGATTTGAACAAACACTAAAAAATGCTTTAACCGGTATTCCTATGGGGGGGTCTAAGGGTGGTGCTGACTTTAATCCAAGAGGTAAAAGCGAAAACGAAATTAAAAGATTTTGTGAGGCATTCATGATTGAACTCATGAAATACTCAGGACCAGATATTGATATACCTGCTGCTGACTCTGGTGTATCAACCAAAGAAATTGGTTATATGTTTGGTATGTATAAAAGAATAACTAACAGACATAACGGCGTCCTAACTTCTAAAGGTGTTAACTATGGTGGTAGTTATGTTAGAAATGAAGCCACAGGTTTTGGCTTAATTTATATGACTGAACACTTAATAAAAAAATTCCATAACACAGATTTAAAGGGTAAAAAAGTTATTATCTCTGGTTATGGAAATGTCTCAATTCCAGCTGCTGAAAAAGCAACACTTCTTGGTGCAACCGTGATTGCTATGTCGGGATTAGATGGTGTTATTCATGACGAAAACGGCTTAGATATCGCATTTGTAAAAAGATTAAGAGATGAGAAACTATCCATTCAAGAATATTTTATTAAATATCCAGAAACTCAGTTTTACACTAACCCTAAATCATTATGGGGCATTAAAGCAGATATCGCACTACCTTGTGCAACTCAAAATGAATTGGATTTAGATGATGCTAAGAAGCTAGTTCAAAATAGCATCATGGCAGTTTTAGAAGGTGCTAATATGCCCACTACTTTGGATGCAACAAACTACTTAATTGAAAACAAAGTTTTATTTGTTCCAGGTAAAGCAGCGAATGCTGGTGGGGTTTCAGTTTCAGGTTTAGAGATGGCTCAAAATGCTTCACACTCACAATGGACCTTTGATGTTGTTGATTTAAAGTTAAAAGAAATTATGAAAAATATCTTTGATTCTATTTATGAAGTAGCTACCCTATATGGTAATCCATATGATTTAGTTAAGGGAGCAAACATTAAATCATTTATCAGACTCTATCAAGCAATGCTCGAACAAGGATATTAAAAAAATAAGCAACTTTGAAATAGTTGCTTATAGATTATTAATTGACATTTTGATCGGGATCACCTAAAATACTAGCTAACACTATTAAAGCATTACTCTTACCCGAATGTTGTGGATTATCATATTTAAAACATTTTGATTTTATTAAACTAATATTTCGATTCTTACTAAACTTTCTTGCGTCAATTTTTTTATCTTTCGATGAACGTCCGAGAAAAACATGCTCAATATCTTCAACAAACCAAATCAGGTGATACTGGTTCATTTCACAATATTTAGTAGCATCACAGATAAATTGATTTGCTCTTGGGTTGACTAAATGATCATCTTTATCTAGGACATAGATAATAGCGGTATTCTTTTCAAGTTTCTTTTTTTCTTTTATTAATTTGATTACTTCTGTATTTTTATATCCGAATTTCCCATTTAATGGAATGAAATCATAGGTAATTTTATTAGTTTTGAATGTGTTACCATAATAAAAATCAACAAGTTCTCTTATATAAATAGAGTCTGAATTTTCTTTATCGCTGGTTTCCACGCAGAAAATAATTTGCTTTGGTTTTTTTATCATAGAAATCAATCCTCACTAAAAATACCAATAAAATCAAATGGATAAATATTAAAAGGTAATCCATCAATCAATCCATTTTGATATACTTTTGCAGGATTATAATTTCCATTTTGTTTCCACTCTACAATTTCCCCATCTTCTGTAATAAAGTCAATCGCAAATTTTGATTTTGACAAGACTTGCATTGGAGTAATATTATGTGTTGTGAAAACTAGTTGTCCCTTTGGATTATTAACAAAATATTCAAGTAATTTCATTAAATATACATCATTAATATTGGAATCTAATTCATCAACAATAATAATTGATCCTCTTTCTTTTTCCTCAAATAGAGCAAATAATGTTACTAATTTTTTTATCCCTGCACTTTCAAATTCAACATGTAATGGAAAATCTTTATATTGAAAAATTAGATTCGAACGTAAGGTATCTTGAGAATTAAATTTATATTCAACGTCAATTTTCATTAAATCTTTCTTGAAAACTTTGATAAAACTTTCCATTCTCGAAATGAACTTTTCAAAAGATTCTTTAGATCTCTTATTTACTATCCAATCCGTTCCAAAAATTCCTGTAATACCTACTCCATCAATAGTTTCACCATACTCATTCTTATTATCATTGAAATAGAAACCATGGTAGTCTGTTAAATCTGTTTTAACTTCAATTCTATTTGAAAACCCAATAAATGGTAAATAAACTTTATCATAAAAATCAAGTTGTTTGATTTCGGTGTCACTAATACCTAATTGGTACTCATTTGCAACATCAATTAGCGTTCTTTTCAGTAACAAATTATTAAAATTATTTGTTACAGATTCAGACATTTTCGTATTTAAAATTTTTCCTTTTTTAACGTAGGCTAATTCAATTTCTTTATCTTTTTTAACCTCAATAAGTTTTTCATATTCAATATAGAATTCATCAGCCTTCTTCAATAATAATTCATGACGGAATTTACTTAACACTTGATTACCTTTATATACCATAAAAGTAACATTAAAAAATACTTCATTGGTAATTTTATTTAACAATTCCTTTAATTCACTTTTAAATAAATTATCACTTAAAATTGAATTTTGAGTTGTTAACATTTTATAAATGTACATGGTGTGAGCAAATGCTGATTTACCAGCCCCATTTGCTCCATATATAGCTTTAATATTTTTTTTATATAAATCAACTTCTTTAGAGAATGTACTAGGATAAAATTTAAACGATATTGGTTTAGATACATTCTTAATTCCATAAAAAGTCATATTAGTCATATAGTACTTAATCATACAAATACCTCCTTTGATATGGTTTCTATTATATCATATCTTTTTAACTATTTAAATAATTTTTATACATTTTGTATATTTTTTTATTAACTGGGGGTTGATTTTAGTTTTTTTTCGATTCGTTCATTTATCAAGCGATGCTTGAACAAGGATATTAATAGGGGGGACTTTTAGTCCCCTTTTTTTATTTTTATATGTTACACTATATTAAAAGATATTAGCATCTTTAGAGGTTTATCTTGAAAGAAAAAATAGAGCGTTTTTTACAAGGTCATATATATCCTGCACTTATTGTCCTTATATCTTTTGTTATATGGACATTTAGATTTTATGTTCCAGAGGATATGATTATCTCAACTACTTTATATAGTATGTTCTTATTAACCCTCCCATTATTTGTTATCTTGGTGTTTTTTAAGAATACGACTTATACCATTCCTATTCTACTATCAATTATCTTTTCAATTGGGATTACTAAAATTGATATTGATTCAATTCATGAAGCATGGCAAATCTTTATTCATTTAGCTTTAGTATTCATAGGGATGGCATTCCACCTAATTAATTATCGAGTAAAGATTAAATTACACAGTTTAGGTATCTCATTTATCTTTGTTATCCTTTATTTTATTATTCCACTGATTTATACCCCAATTAATGAGGTATCCTTACTCTTATCCTCATTAGGATTCATCTATGCTTATATTTATCTATTCTATGCAAATACGATCAAGGGTAATCAAGTACATTATTTAATGAGAGTACTTGCTTTACTGGGGATTATGCTATCACTTCAACTATTTTCTGGTTGGTTATATGGATTATCGCTTTATGAAGGCGATAATGTATTAAGAGATTTCTTAATTATCTTCCCAACTAATTTCTTACCTGGTTGGAGTAATATTAATGACTTAACAATTTTATTAGTCCTCTTCTCTTCATCAATCATCTATTATCTACATAAATATCCAAAGAGTATCTTCCCTTGGTTATTACTAGGTTGGATTGGTTTTTGGATCTATATATCTGATTCTAGAGGTAGTATTGTTACAATTACAATTTCAGCACTGGGATGTTTTATTTACGCAATCTTTAAACGTGATAAGAGACAACTGATTAATTTAGTTATTTCATTACTCCTTGTCGGCTTTATTATGATCTTATTATCTAACATTGTTAAAGAAGTTTGGAATTCATTCTTTTCAACCATTGATATGGATGATCCAAATGGAATGTTAACTGGACGTATTACACTATGGTGGGATCATGAACATAGTGCTTGGAGTGAATTCCTACGCTATCCAATCTTTGGTAAGAGTTGGTATACAGAATCATATATTCTAAATAGTAATGAAAATAGATTAACTGTCTACCATTCAACATTCTTCCATGTACTAGCAACTGGTGGTATCTTTGGAATCTTGGTATTAATCTTCCACTTCTTCCAAATTGGTACTTTATTCAAGAAACACATTAAACATAAGGCAGTGGCTGCATTCTTATTTACTTACATTTTGACACAGTTACATGGTTTAATTGATAATACACAATACTTCGTATTCTATTCAATTGTTACTTATGTGTCATTTGCAGTATTTGATCATATTTCTGATGAAACATTAGAGGTTATCGATGAGACAAAAGTTTGAAACATTTCTACAAAGTAAATATTATCTAATTGGAATCTCTTTATTCACCTTCTTATTTTGGTTAATAAATACAGATTCCATCGGACCAAAACCTTCTTTTGATTCATTAGAATTCTTTGGTATTGTTTTATTTGTCTTATTGATATCAGTAATTCTAATCTTCTATAAAGAAACAATTTATACATTCCCATTAATTCCACATGCAATTATTATGCTTTCTAATCAAGATATGGGAATGGAAGCATTAAATGAGCTTTGGTTATTATATGTTGTTATTGGTATATTAGTTCTAGCGTTTATCTTCCACTTTATCTACTATAAGGTAAAACTAACCCTTGGAAAACTAGGGTTATCATTATTAATCTTTAGTGCTGCATACTTAATATCAATCTTAGGCTATGTACTAGATGGTAAACCATTTGAGTTTTCAATTGTTATGATTTCATCAATGGGCTTAATCTATACTATGCTTTATGTATTCTACCGTTCAACCAATGAAAAGCCTTATCTTGAGTATTTATTCAAATCCTTATTCTACTTAAGTTTAGTTGTCATCCTTCAAACCTTAACTATGATCATCATTTACTTTATTGATCACGCTGGTACAGGTTCAATGATTGATATCTTAAAACTAGCAATCGACGAGCGCTGGGGTTATATTAAAGATGGATTCTATGTCAGACTTAATGTTGGTTGGGGCGTTGGCAATTCAATTGGTGGGGTCTTAGCATATTTATTACCAATACCAATGTATTACTTATTTACAGATAAGAAAATTATAAATAAAATTCTTTATGGATTAGCATTAATCTTATCAATTGTTACCATCGTGTTAACGACTTCACGTGGCGCTTATCTAGGTGTTGTAGCATTTGGTATTATCTTCATATACGCATTCTTTAGATACGTTAAAATCGATTATAAAAAGTATAAAAAACCAATCGTTATTACAGCATCTATCTTAGGGTTACTTGCTATCTTAGTTGTTATCTTCATGTATGATTTCTTAATCTCATTTATGTCTACAAACTCATTCTTAAATGGTCGTGAGGAAGACTGGACAGATGCTATTAGGTATTTCTTAGAATCACCAATTTGGGGTAAGAGTTGGTATTCTGATGTTTGGGAAAACAATAGCTTTAGAAGCTATCATAATACCTTCTTACATACACTGGCTACCATGGGGTTAATTGGGCTCTTTGCATTAATCTATCATCACTTTGAAATCATTAAATCATTTGTTAGTAAATGGGGATTTAAGATATTAATCGTTGCATCACTATTAATCATCACGCATGTACATGGATTAGTTGATAATACCTATTATGCACCAATTCATTTGATGCCACTCTTAGTACTCTTTGCAGGCTTAGAGTTAGAACCTGATAAATTAGAATTAACCAAAAAATAAAGCAGTCATTTGACTGCTTTTTACTTGATATATTTCTTTAATGTTTGGATTGATGCTTCATAATTTACTTCAAATTCCGTAACATCAATGGTTTCACCAAAAAGTTTGACAAACATCAGTTTTTGAATATCTTGATTATATGTCTGTTTAATACCTAATGCAGATAGATTAAAGTGAAGTTTCATAAATTCATCGGTAACAAACGATTCTCTTTGAACAATCATCAACACTAATTGATTATCAATCATAACAAGTGAACTTACCATATCACCAATGATGACCCTACCTTCTACTTCCAGTATAACGAAATGTGGTTCATATTTTTTGGTGATGCCAAATTCTTTTTTAACTTCTATGTATTTTATAAGTTCAGGACTGTTAAAATCGACTGCTCCTGTGCTTTCATATATTTCAATTAATTCAGATAGTCTTTGGTTACCTTCAATGGATTCTATACTAAATGTGGCATTAGGTAAAGTCCAATCCTTTATTTCTTCCATACAGATTTCACTAATTGAAGGAACTCTTCTGCCATCAACATAAAAGGTTTCATCGCTTTCGCTGTAATTTACTTTATGTCCGTTTATGATATCCATTCTTTCACCAGCATTTCTTCTATGATTGTTTATTATAACATGAGTCATTGAATAAAAAAATGCAGTCATTTAGACTGCATCATGTTTAACATATTTTCTTAATACACTTAAGGTGTAATCTTCATCAATATCAAATGGTACAACGTCGACCTCATTGAATCTAAGTCTAATCATCATAAGTTTACTAACAATATCGCCGTATGATTGTTTAAGTCCTAAGGCATAGAGGTTTAATTGTAGTTTTACATAATTATGATGAATTTGACTAGTTCTTTTAAAGTCAATTAATGCAGGTATACCTTCTATGGTTCCCATTAAATCAAATCTGCCAGCACAAACCACTTTTCCATCAATTTCAATTAAGATCATACGTTCTGTATGTTGCATCTTAAGATTTAATTTCTTTTTGATTTCTATATAGTTTGAAAGTTCTTGGCTTCTATGATCAATAATACCTTCTTGTTCATAGAGTTCAAGGGTTTTGTGTAACCCTTGACCTTTTCTAGCGGCATTATTAAGTGTTTGTTGGTCAACCCCAAGATACATTTCTTGGTTTTCAAGTTTACAAATTTGAGACACACTTAAAACTCTTATACCATCTACGTAATAAGCATGATTGAGTTCATCAAATTCTACTTCATGACCATTAATGATTTCCAATATTTACTCCCCTATGAGTTTATCTAGTTCTTTTTTCTTTAATTCCTCAAACTCAGTTTCTGTGATATAACCTTTTTGTTTAAGTTCAAAAAGTTTTTCAATAACTTTAAGTGAATCTTCTTTTTCTACTTTAATAGGCTTTTCTTTTTTTGTTTTAGCATACATTAAAGCATGCATAATAATCATACCAACACCAATATGTAAAACAAATTGACTACTTACAAATGGTGCAATGCTTATGTAATAGTATATATCATAATAACTGAAATAATCATATAAAATGGCATCTGGTATAAGTACATATAACAGACTTAATACAATATTTAATATACCTAATGTTAAAATCCCTTTTCTCATACCAGGGAAATATAGTACTAAGAATGAAAGGATACCAATACTTAGTTGAGCAAAGAATATAAAGTAACTAATTAGGTAATTGGCAGCAACAGCTTCTAACATAAAAGCTAGAGGATAATATATTCCTTGTACCTCTACAAAATCTACTTGATAAAAAGACTGAAAGGCTAAAATACTTACAAGTAGAATAATTACTGCAAACAATCTATATAACATCTCATGTTTATTTAAATATTCTTCATTATAATAACGCTTATATAAAGACAGTAAGATTATCAATAAAACAATTAAGAATATACCTTGTAGAGCGGTCATATAATAACCGACTGAATTACTGATGTTTTTAAAGCCAAATAAGAAAGTAATGATAAATAGATACTTTAATATAAAATCATAACTTAAAAATGAGTTGATTTATATTCTATTTTTTTTAATACACCATAAGTAATAAATGATAAGACAACAAGTGGTATGGTTACTAAAAATGTAAAAAAGATATCCGTTGCAATCTCTGGATAGATTTGTAAACTATAAGAAATTGTATGTATGATCAATTGGATAAAATATATAGTACTAATAAATAAACCAAACCATAACATGAATTTTTTAGCACTAAATATATCGAAAAACACTTTTTTAATCATGAGATCTCCTTTTTTTCTAAAGAAAGTCAAATAAAAAGATGCATACGAATAC